>JACZSS010000646.1 GCA_022574115.1 Candidatus Heimdallarchaeota archaeon
CAGTTGGATTCGGGAAGGTTAATGGATCGCCGGGGACAATTTGATCAAGTTCTAGTGTAATCAGTACCGATAAATCCCAGGCTAGCGCAACAACATTGGCGGATAAGCCGTATATTGCGACTAAAATGTAAATATTTGTATCAGCAATATCCAGAACAAGAAAATCAAGTGCTTCTACTACAAATGGCGAATTATCATCGTTTAAGACCTGATCCTCAGATAAATCCGGATTTATGAAGAATAGATCACCATTTCGTTCTGCCCTTAAGCTAAAATCGCCCCACCCATCAGGATCATCAGGATCAGTTGATATAGTGGCAATCGACAATCCTGCGTCAAATATGACCAAGGGGTCAGGATCAGTTCCAAGAGCATCGATATCTGCTTGTGTAAATAATTTTAATTCGACATCTTGACCCCCTGTAGGTGTGTCTTCGAATAAAACGCGGGTTTGACCGTCAACTGTCTCGCCAAAGTTTTGGATAGAGAAACTGTCGACTGTCCCCAGAGGACCTATATCTAGGGATTCTCCTAAGTTTGTATCAGAGCCCGATAACAGTTCAAGCTCGACATCTGCGCTTCCGCCTAAAGCATTTCTACCATATTCTAAATCTGTCTGATCATTCCCTAAAATCCATGGATCTGGTATCGGATTAAGAATACCCCAAGAAAACTGCATATCTCCATTGTTATCAACCCACGGGATGAGTGCCTCAACCCATACGTGAAGGTGTTTGAAGAGGATTTGAATGTAATCACAATCTGAAGACTTGCATGTGGTATCATCTGCTCTGGAATCATCATCCAAACCTGGAGTCCCACCATCATTCATAGTATCTCCAACTGAAAAACCAATAATTGGCCTGGCGGGAATTCCAAAAGCGCGTAAAATATTGACATATCCTGCCAATAATTCTTTCATACCAAACTGTATTCCTTGTTCTTGATTATCATCGACGGCATCAAAAAACCAGTACGCTTTGTCTGCACCTGGGTCAGCAACCCCTGAAGTTTGCGTTGGATCTATACTCAGACTTCCATCAGTCAATCCTTTTAGAATGGTACTTTGCATCTGATTGGCTAGCAGTAATATAAAATTGTAAATGGTAGTTTCGGACGTCAGAGTTGCCGTTAGGTCGTTATATTTTCGCTCAAATGGTCCAATCCCATCCCCGTTAGCGTTAAATGTAGAACTGAATGTTCCAGAGTCACCTGTAATGTAGGCAGTTCGATCGATCCCCGGTAATGAACCTAATCCCCAAATGGCATCGAAGGGATTATTTGTCACTTGATCAAAAGCATCTAAATCACCAAATCTAGTTTTATCATAATCCTTGAGGGTATCTTGTAAATCGTCATATAAAATTGAATTTGCGGCTAGTGTCTCCTTGTCTTCTGCCACCCAGTACGCATCGTAGGTTAAGAAACCTTGAGTGCGCGCAGCGGAAAATGAGGCTTGTAGTATAGGCTGCTCATTGATATCCGTAAAAGATTTACTTGTACCTCCAGCAAATGACCCCTCATTCACAATTCTTGCATCAATACTGTCAGTTTCGCCAATGGTAGCACCTTCTAATGAATTCCATGGCGTCAACGCCTCACCGAGATAACCGCTCGAGATGGTTAAGTACTGCTCCTCGATCGTAAGTGCACGTTGTTGATCAGGATCTCCACTCTGAAAATCTTCATAAACACGGTAATCATTGGTTTGACTCAGAAAGGCTTGTTCAAAATCTTGTAATTCTGTACTGTATGTCTCAGCTACACGCCATCTATAGAGATATCTGTCCCGGGCATAGTCAAATCCTTCCCCATCATTATCCGTAACAAATCCTACTTCCTCTAACGGTGTAGGGATGTTACCCAGTAAATCCAAAAGTCCGTTTAACAAGGATGCGTAAAACGGAGATGAAAGCCCGGTAAGGTCAACATTTCCATCATTTGGCACAAATTCATCATCTGTTTGTTGCCTTGTTAGCCCCGGTTCAGTCAAAAACGGAGATATAAGGGCGGTAACAATAATAGATCCCATCCAAATTGCAACAAGCTCTCGGAATGATCTCGGCCATTTCTTGAGGTTAAATCCTTTTGTCAAAAAGGAATATCCAAGAAACGCAGTCAACCCAAAACCGATTGAACCAGCTAATAGTAACCCAAAAATTCCCTCCCAATTATAAAATGAAGACAGAGACTCAAGACCGTAGTCATCTAAACGATCTTCTTTCTGTAAGTAAGCTCCCAATGAATACAAGGAGATCGGCAGTCCAACTAGCACCTGGGGGAGTTTGTTCCAAGGTATTGTAAACCTTGCCGCTTTTGTCGTGTAACGCTTAACTATAATGTTTCCATGTTTATCTGT
>JACZSS010000647.1 GCA_022574115.1 Candidatus Heimdallarchaeota archaeon
GTGGACGGGAATTGTAGGACAGGGAGTGTATCAGATTAATGATGTTGGTTCTTTCCTGTTTTGGAATACTCTTGAGATCCTTTTTCTCGATTTTTTAATCTTAAGTGACTATTTAACCATTCAGGAGTTCCTTTTTAACATCATCAAAGGGAATGGTATCTTCATGATTTCTTTCGAGTGCAATCCGGAGATCTTCTATATCTTCTAACAGTTCAGTGTATTTTTCAATGGAGAGAATTACTGAGATTTTTTTTCCTTGGTCATCGGTAATAAACTGTATTGATTCGACCATCATAACAGCTTACTCCTGACTATTTTTAAACTATTCTCATTAGTCAAACCTAAAGAAACAGCATGCATGGGATTACTCCTTAACGGGTTATCAGCTTACAAAAACACGATACTTACTCGTTGATTCAGTATTTAAAGACCGGAAAATCAAGCCTTACGTAAGAGTGCAAGGGATCGCATTTTGTGATGAGAGTCAACCGCAACTAGAGAAATCTGCTAAAACCATTACAAGCAAGATTTGATGCAGATCCGGAGTTGGCCTCTATCAGTTTGTGGCAATATTCAGAGGAATTTGGGGGTTTCATGAGGGTACTTGCTTTCTGAAAATTTTGGAAAGATACTAAGGAGAAAGAAAAACAAAAACGGTATTTTCTTATTACAACTCTTGATCTTAATTTAAGATTTGCTGACCTGATTATTAATACTTTTAGCTTATCTGTGATGTTTGTAGTATTTCCTAATTAAATTCACCTAAGACTTGATGTTATATCCACAACCTGTCCATCATCAACCTTTTTATTTTAGGAAATTTTTCAATACTTGTGAGGTCATCTAAAGCTTTAATGGTATGTTGTATATTCATCCTGATCTCAGAAGTAAGCCAAGCTGAAATTGATTCATCCAAAATAGGAGTTTTAATTGGTGATGAATTTCATTACATAGTAAGTAAGGTAAATTATACTGGGTTTCTGGAGGATCAGTCGAGAGGCTATTACGTTCTAGGGTCGACGTTCATTTATCGTGTTATCAATATAACCTTATCATCGACTAACTCTATTGAGATGCAACGTACCACTGACTCAGGAGAAATAATTAGTCAAAATATTGAATTAGACAATTTCGGGTATTATGTTGTGTTCACAGACTGGTCATTTTGGATTACATACGCAGAAGCACAAATTGAAGCCGCGGATGATGGGGTTAGTATATCTTATCTTGATAATGAAGAAGAATTTTATTTCAAAGAGACTTTTCTTGCTACAGACATCAGTGGCGCTACAGCCGAAATAACCATGATATACATTTATGATAAAGAGCATGGGGTACTGAATTATTATGAGTTTTTGATCGAACAGAAAGGTGGAGCTCCCGAAGACGAAGGTAAAGCAAATGTAAGTATTCAACGGGTGGAAAATGAACTACAATCAGATAAAAATCAGTCAATTTTTGGGTTTAGTGTCATTGTACTATTATTACCCTTAATTTTTTACTTACTTCAAATGAAATCTTCAAAAAATATCTGAGGGAAATCATTATCTGTATTGATCCATAAATAGATAAATCGTTTTCAATCAAATGCCGGATTTAGATTCGCTCGATCATTCAGTTATTGATATATCCATATTTTCTGGGCCAGTAATTCATACTAATTTGTAACGGTCAAATGACCCACTTCCTGTCAATTGATACGTCAATATCACAGGAAAAGCCAGCCACAACCATATCAATCCTTCTTTAAAGCAGATATTAAAAAAAGGAAATTATCCAATCTGAAGGATAAGAGATTTATAAAGTGTAAATCTAAGAGTGCTTGAAATGGTGGAGCAAACCACTCGAGGAATAGAGCTAGCCAAACAATTCTAGCAACACGCATTAGAAGAATTTAATTCTGGCGAGTGGATTAGGCAGAAAGATGGTTGTGAAAAAGGATTTAGAGGTTCGATGGAGGCATTAGATGTGATTTTAACAGTCAAAGGTTATCGAATTGATGTCGGAGATCCTAAGGTACATTATCAAAGAGAAATTGGATTGGCTGAATTGAAAACAAGTGATAACCGTTTCTTAAGGATTAGTGATATGTATTCCTCTTTCAAAAATATCCTTCATGGAACTTGTTTTTACACCGAAGTGGATCCACAACCCTTCAAGAATGATTTACTAAGAGTTGGAGAGTTTATCAGTTTGATTGAAGAAATGCTTGATGAGTAGTTAAGACTTCATTTTGGATAGCTTATCTAATTAAGATGTAAATATGAGGTCTATGTCCAAATCAGGCACCCTGAATCCAATACCTATCAGGTCGACAATAAGCACTTGGTAGTTGATTGGATTATTGATCGATCTCAA
>JACZSS010000648.1 GCA_022574115.1 Candidatus Heimdallarchaeota archaeon
CTTTGAAAGATATTGGCAAAAGCTGATCCACGAGTTGGGCTGAGAATTTCACCGAACAGATTTCTTCCGGCTTGAGCTGTGAATCTTCGCCGTTCAGCTAAAGTGTATTTTCTATCAGTTAGGAGGTTTACAGATATTCCGAAATCAGATGCTACCCCATTATAAAAACCCTCTAGCTTAAACAAGGCCTTTGACAAATCCTCACCATAACCAATTTCTTTTGTTATTTTATCTGCGTGACCCTCCAAGATCCTTACAAACAGAAGAAGAATGATGAGAAAAATGTAACTAAACGCGTAATACCATCCAAATGAAATGTTCTGGACGGCGTCATCAGGTAAAAATGTATAATCAAGCGTGGTGGCGGGAAATCCGAGTGCTTTCTTCACACCCAGCTCAAATACACTGAGTAAGAGTAGATACATAACATGATTTTTAGCGGAATGAGCAAGTTCATGTCCTACTACTCCTCGTATATCCGAATCGGTAAATTCATTGATATCGTTTGATATGAAGGCGATTCGCTTGTCAAAAAACGGACCATATGCAAATGCATTCAGGATCGGAGCTGAGACATGGCCGACCTTGATGTTCTGCTTGATTCCCATTTTAACAGCAACTGCATTAACTTTAGCGATTAGTTCAGGATCATCAACGGGCTTTACTCCAAAAAGAACATCGAGGAGCCATCCCGAAATGAAATACATAAAAATCATAATCACTGTCAGAGCCTCGAAGGTTCCAAAATCAGCAAAAATTACACGTTCTGTCCATTCTGCATTAAGATTCAAATAGTCAAAACTTCTTATAAATCCATCGGCATCTCTTGTGAAGATGATTTCCTGACGTTGAAGAAAGATAATCACCCCATACATCATCCCAAATAAGAAAAGATAGACAATTTGAGGAGATGATAACCGAGAGACTAAAATAAATTTCCGCCCAAAGAAAAGGAACGCTACTGCAATAAAGACGTAGAAACTCAGATTAAACGCCAGAGAGAATATCTGTTCGTTTGGATCCTCTGGTTTCACGACATAATCATAAATGATTTGTCCGGCTTTTCCAGCTAAAATTACTAGGTACGAGATAGTGGTTGCTGCCATAAGTTGGCCCCAAACAGGTGTATCCCACATTTTGTAGGTCTCAACTAACATAAGTATGCTTATACCAACTAGTGCTCCGAATACAAAATCATTAAAAATTACAGTAAAGACTCCAGCTGTGAATACCATTGACCACATCAGCAGTTGATCAGTCGACGATTGATGCTTAATGTAAACTCGAAGCTCTGATAGAGCAAAATATAATCCCACAACAGTTAATACAATACCAAACGCTCGGGTTCCATTTTCACTTATTAAAGAAAATAAATCATTAATAGTGGAGATCAATATTGTTGATAAAACGCTGGGTATTTTATTTGTAAGGTTAGAACTATTTTACTGTAGATTGATCAATCAATAAAACTGATAATTTTTCGACATTGGCGGTCAATTAGAATTTACCAATCGTCATCATAGTCGTCATCAGAGTAATGATCGCCATTGGTGTTTGGTTTATCTCCATCATAAACATCATAGTCTTCTCCTGAATCAATTGAAAACTCAGACTCATAGTCAAAATCGTCACTAAAATCTTTGCTTTCACTGCTGGAGGCTCTTGTCTCTAAACCGACCTCATCAAGAATGTTGTCTGCCATATCCTCACCATCAATTAGTAGATCAAGATCACCATGATCCAAGACCTCGACTCTGACTAGCCAGCTTTCAAACGGACGGACGTTGAGTTGGTCAGGATTGTCTATTACATTGGAATTTAATTCTTGAATTACACAAGATACAGGGGATTTTAGAAGATATTCTTTAGAAATAGATTCAATTGTCAATAAATCCGAACCAGACGCAAAGCGTTGTCCATTTGATGGGGGTGTGATCGACGTGATGTCTTTCAAGTATTGTTGAGCGTAATCTGTAATTCCAATTAACAACTCTGTATCAGTAAGCTTGTCTACCCAAACGAAATTGTCCCAATAAAACAACTCGGTAACCACTTCGTAATGACCAACTTTAACCATTTTTTACAGTCCCTAGGATGATAAACGATTTACTGATTAATAAAATAATCGATTGTTTGCAATTACAGACACGTTAATCGTTACAGTCCTACGTTGAGCGCATTTATTGTGGTTTAAAATATTCCGATTTATTCCCATTTTCGTTTAGATTATATGCTTTAACTATTAAGATTAGTTGTGGGTCTCATCGAATGCGCCAGTAGTTTGTCGTGATCTCCTGATGTGATTTCCGGCATTATGGTCTTCATTATTTGAATTGGGATTATTGTTAACAGAA
>JACZSS010000649.1 GCA_022574115.1 Candidatus Heimdallarchaeota archaeon
TCAAAAAGTTCAGAAAGAGCTCTTCTGATGGTTTTTTCGGCTTCTTTTAACGCTTCTCGACCTTGACTTGTTATTTCATAATATTTTCTGTTTGGAACTTTAGACGCTGAAGCCTCTGTAACAAAACCAGCTCGTTCCAAACGATATAATACTGCATAACTGGTAACAGTAGCAGGTGAAAACCCAAATCTGTCATTGATTTCTTGTCGCAGTTCATACGCATACTTATTGCTTTCCAACAGGAGTCTAAGGATCCACAACCACAAATTATCAAGTGTTAACTTTTTCCTTAATCTATCAACTGGCTTGAATGATTTATCTTTGCTATCCTGTGGCTCAGACATAAGTTAACTTTAAGGTTGGTAGATTTAAACGTATTTTATTTAATCCCTCATTGAGTTAGAATTGTTTTCCAATAATAAGAAAATTTACAATTTACCCTTGTAAGCACTTACCTATTAGCAAAACCTAGTAGAAATAGAGCAATGTAGAATACGAAAGGTGGCATGCCTTTGAAAATAGCATAACCCAGTAAGCATAGAGTATTGGCAAAAATAAAGAAGACGGTAAGCCAGATCGGATCATCTAGCAATTCCACAAAATAAAATATGCCAAGCGTCATTTGACCTAGACCAAATGAAAATTCATAATCTATAAGATGTTCCACATCAGCGGATTCCCACACTTCTCGAGGTGATGTTTGCAGTCGGTGGTTACATGGCAAGTAGTTGAAAACGATTGAAACTCTGATAAATACGGATACAATGACTGTTTGATATGTCTTGAATGAAATAATTGAGAAATAAACTAAACCCCCCGAAATGACTAAGTGTGAGATGATAAACCTAATTGTGTGAAAAATCCAAGATTATCGATTTGTAGTAAAGGCTTCAATCATTTTCTCTCTATCTTGCTGAGTGTAGACCTTAGTTATTGGGTAAAGGCAAACAATACCGAAACTACAGCAGTTCCTGATAACAATAAGGATGCGGTAATAGTGTCACCAGCCATAGCAGGTTTTAATTAAATACTCGGAATTTTTTGATTATTGGGTCACAAGTCGCCGAAATATAATTACATTTTATTTTCGAGCTCAATTCTAGGAGCAATACCTAATGACATGAGTTCTTGCAACAATAATTTGAAAGCATAGCTTATCACTATCTTTGATACGATTGTATCCTCGCGACAAACTGGGCAAACAAACTTCTCGACCCTCCTGTTATACATAGCCAAGAAACCACATGTCTCACAGAACGGAGCTTCGGATTTGTCTGATTCATCCAGCAGCCTCTCTTTTAATATCAACGCCGTACCGTGACCGATCAAACAATCTCGTTCCATTTCTCCAAATTTGAGACCACCTTCTCGACTTCTACCCTCTGTTGGCTGTCTGGTCAGGATTTGAACTGGTCCTCGAGCTCGGGCATGGATTTTATCGTTCACAAGATGATGTAATTTTTGATAGAAAGCAACACCCACGAAGACATCTGAAATGAGTTTTTCACCAGTTCTTCCGTCATACATCACTTCTCTACCGTATCTTTGGAAGCCAAGTTCATGTAATCCATCTTTGATTTCATCTGCAGATACTCCTTCAAATGCTGTAGCTCGAATGAAGTCTCCTTTAGTTGACGCAAGTTTACCTGCCAACAATTCCATCAACTGTCCAATTGTCATTCGTGACGGAATGGCGTGTGGATTGATAATCAGATCTGGAGCTAATCCAGATTCAGTGAAAGGCATGTCTTCTTGGGGTATGAGTACTCCAATAATCCCTTTTTGTCCATGTCTCGAAGCGAATTTATCTCCAAGTTCTGGAATTCGCAAGGATCTCATCTTTACTTTGATTAATCGGTGACCCTCTTGAGTTTCGGTAAAAATTACGGTATCGACCGTCCCAGATTCTCCAAATCTCATAGCTTGAGACGTCTCTCTTCTTCGCTCCATAGGATTATCAAATTCTTGATGTGATTCAAGAAATCGGGGAGGGGAAGTTCTGCCAATGATGACTTCACCAAGCTTACCACTTACTTCCGTTTCAGGTTCAACAACACCGTCTTCAGAAAGGTGTTTGTACACTTCGGGGGCTTTGTAACCTCTGACATCTTCTTTTGGAATTTCAAACGTATCTTCTTGACCACCAGGATATCTCCTTTCCTCTGATTCATAGGAACGGAAGAAGGTAGATCTTCCAAGACCTCGTTCAATTGAGGATCGGTTCATAATAAGTGCATCTTCCATATTGTATCCCCCGTATGAAAGGATAGCCACAACAAAATTCTGACCGGCTGGTCCGTTATCAAATCCAATAGCAGTCATTCCGTGAGTTTTCACTAATGGTGCCTGGGGAT
>JACZSS010000650.1 GCA_022574115.1 Candidatus Heimdallarchaeota archaeon
CGTCTATTCAAATTATGAAATAATCGTCGTTGACAACGGAAGTAAGGACGGCACAATTGAAATCCTCCAAAAGTGGAAAGTAAGAATAATTCAATCAAAAACCAATCTTGGATATGGTGGGGGAATAAATATGGGAGTTTCATTTGCCAGAGGGAAATACATCGTTGTGTCAAATCCGGATATAACCTTTGGAAAAAAAACATTAGCACTCCTTAATGATTTCAGATTAAACGAGAACTGTGTTGGTGCAATTCCAATAATGATGAAAAATGTGAAGAACGAAATTATCAATGCATATGGTGTGAATACACATCCAACTGGAATTTCATGGTCAAATCATTTTGGAAAAGAAATTCTAAAATTGGATCCTTGTGTCCAAAATGAACCATTCGCGCCGTCTGGAGCTTGTTTCATTATCAGAAGGAATGATTTCTTAAAAATCGGCGGATTTTTCAGCCCATATTTTCTATACATGGAGGAGGTTGAGTTAATGTGGCGTGCACGGATTCTAGGATTTAAGGTCGTCATCCTTCATAATTTAAGAGTTTATCACAAATACCAAAAACACTCGAGATTTGAAAACTCGGAATTAAAGATTAGATTACTTGACCGAAACAGACTTCACATGATATTAACGAAATATGATAAATCTACCCTATTACGGATTACTCCAGTTTTGCTTTTACTCGAACTTGCAATGGTTTTAACATTTTTTCTGAAAGGAATGATTTCGTCTAAAATATGGGTTTACAGTCAGTTGTTGAGAAATAGAGCATCGATTTTTAGAAATCGAAAGCTCATGAATAACATCCGGGTCATCCCTGACAGTCAAATTTTAAAATCAATGTCTATTTACGAACATCCATTATATATGGGAAATAGTTCATTATTTGGCTTATTTTTCAAATTTTCTGGATTCATTTTTCGAAAATCAATACTAAGGAAATAGATCGATCGATCGAATCCAGCAACTCCAGTCACTAAAATCCGTTTTCCCACGGTTTAATGTAAAACGTATTTTATATATAAGTTATTCTAATTCGCTGAAATTTTAAATCGTATTGCAGTAAGGCTCAATCAATAGGTATCGACAACGATCTGTAGATATTTTTGTATTTGTGAGATAGGTATTTATCGAGTTGAGATTTATCGTCCTTCTAATCAAGTTAGGAGCATGATTCCTTTACATGAGTATTTGTAAAAATGGATCATCGATCGAATCACATTGATCTTAAGTGACAAATTTCGTTTAATGTGTTGAAATTCTTTAAGTTGGAAAACGTAGTATAATTTTATTAAATTCTGGGATTTGTTGGATATACTTTATCCACAATATTTCAAAAATCAATCTTTGATATCTTGCCAAATATTTGAATATGGTAATGATTTTTGATAAAAAAAAGACGGCAACTAATGGCTAGCTGGAAGTTTAATAAAATCCGGGAATATAATCAAGTTTGTAAAAGAAATGGCAATATTTACCAAACGAGGAGGAGGTATCATCTTCCTTGGATTCATGATGATCGCAATATCCATTGGACTTGCCGGATACAGAGCCATATCAATAATTTCAAATTCGTTTCTTGGTGATTTACTCAATACGGTCAGTGAAGGTGGCGGCCTTGATTTTACTGAAGCTTATCCCCCAAATGACAACCTTGGCTCAGAAGCTCTTGCTCAAATTGTAAGCGTAACCATAGGGGAGATATTGGTATTAGGTATTTTCAATGCTATTGTCGACATAACTTCCTCTCTTATCTTCTATTTCATGGTTCTGGGAACTATGCTTATATTCTCAGTAGTCATAGGATATCCAGCATTTGCGGCCGGAGCAGGACCTGGATCAGTTAAAATCAAGCGAATTCTTGGAAAACAAAAGGCGTTTGCAGGTGATTATTTACTTGTTGAACTTAAAATGAAGAACAAGTCAATTAACCCAATCCCGGTTATTGAGGTTTACGATGCATATCCAGAGGTATTCGACCTTATTCTTGGTGAAAATTTTATGACCACATCACTTGGACCAAAGCAAACAATAAGCTTTTCTTATATTGTGAGAATTCCCATAAGAGGACGTTTCCTTATCGGCCCTACCAAAATCATTATTCATGACCGACAGGGATTTTTCTCTGATGAAGCGGTTCTCGCTGAATTGACTGACATTCTAGTCTATCCATCATATGAAGATATCAAGAAATTAATGATGTTAGGGTCGAAAAGACAACTGGGAAAATTATTTGGATCTCATAGAACCAAGATTAGAGGTATGGGTACAGATTTTTTTGGCATTAGAGCCTACCAACCAGGTGATCCGCTAAAATATGTCCATTGGGCAGCTGTTGCCAAGCAAGGA
>JACZSS010000651.1 GCA_022574115.1 Candidatus Heimdallarchaeota archaeon
ATTCAATATCCCACCTCCCTGCTCGAGTATCTCTGAATAACTTGCTCCTCGAACTTTCAGAGGTAATTCGAATGAGCGTTCGCCTGCAAAAATAAGATGCGTATGTCCATCATTAAAGCCAGGGGAAACAAATTGACCGGATCCATCAATATCCCCTCCTTGGGTGGAGTTGAGTTCTATACCACTGATTTTATCCCCCTTAATCTCGAGAGTAAGTGGACCTTCTATCCACTCAAATCCATTAAATAGACCACTAAGATTTCCTATTGATAGTGACATAGATTAATCGCAAGGTAGATTTGTTAGAATCTTATTCCCCGAGTAGTTCTTCCTTTAATTTTCTACGAAGTATTTTTCCAATCATGGTTTTTGGTAATTCCTCTCTGAAGTGAATCTCTGAAGGGATTTTGTGCCCTGCCAAGCTTTCACGCAGAAATTTGACAATATCCGCTGAGTCAGCACTCATTCCTTCTCGGAGTACCACCCACGCAGCGGGCGTTTCTCCCTTTTCAGGATGAGGTATGCCTGCAACGGCAGCTTCTAAGATCGCTGGATGCTGATACAGTACATTTTCAATTTCGTTTGGTATGACGTTAAATCCTGATACAATAATGATATCCTTCTTTCGGTCAACAATATAGAAATACCCATCTTCATCCATTTTTCCTATATCCCCGGTAAGTAACCATTCGCCATCGAGGGCTATTTTAGATTCTTCCTCACTATTCCAGTAACCTCGCATGACTTGAGGACCCTTTATGGCAATCTCGCCTCTTTCACCAAGTGCCATGTTGACTGAGGCATTGTCCTGATCAACAATTTTGAGCACTGTATCTGGGGCAGGTAGACCTATGGATCCCTCTTTTGGTTGTAATTTTTCTGATTTAATCGGATTGCACGTAGCCAAAGGTGAGGTTTCTGATAAACCATATCCTTCAACTACATCTGCACCTGTTACTTTTTTGAAGCGTTGTGAGACAGCAAGTGGCAGTGTTGCACCCCCTGAAAATACAGCAATTAAGGAACTTAGATTCGCAGTTTCAAACGCTGAATTGTTCACCATCGCATTTAGCATGGTGGGTACACCGGGGAAGAACGTGATCTCATACTTCTCAATCATGTCCAAAACCTCTGCAAAGAACTTCTGATCCCGACCTGGTTTAGGAATCAGTATCATTGGGATGCCCATCTGTAAACACATGCCCATACAGATGGTTAGGCCAAAACTATGGAAAAGAGGTAACATAGTAAGGATTGAGCCGGTTTTATCTGGTATCATCGGAATAAGTGCACGTGCTTGCTGAGAATTGTAGCACAGATTTTTATGGGTTAAAATTGCTCCTTTCGATTTACCAGTTGTCCCTCCTGTATATTGAAGAACTGCCACATCATCCTCTAAACTAATATCAGCTTCTTTGAAACCACTTTTATCGGTTGATTTTAGCAATTTCTTAAAGGAGAAGACGTTGTTACTTTCAGCAATTTTGACGTCCTCGACTTTTCCTAGTAACCGGCCGAGGAATCCTTTAATCATTGGCAAATAATCACTAACATGACCAAAAATGGCGAATTCCACTTTGGATGATTTCATAGCTTTTCCGACGATGTCTTGAAATTGTGATATTGAGATAATCGCTCGTGAACCAGAATCTTCAAGCAGATGGGTTAGCTCGGGAAGCGTGTAGCGGGGATTTCCTTGTACTACAATCGCTCCGATTGCCAATACTGCATAATGACTAATAACATAATGTTGCAGATTAGGCAAAAATAAGGTTACTCGATCTCCTTTTTTGATACCTTTGCTGAGGAGAAATGCGCCGATTTTCTCAACAGATTCAATCGTTTCAGCGTAGCTTGTTGTCTTACCTGCTGGGAAGATCATAAACGGGTCGTCTGGCTCATTCTTGGCTCGCCTTTTCAAAAATTGGTACATAGTCATTTCTTCATAATCCAATGACGTTGCTCTAACTCCTTCAAGACTGTCCAACCATGGGGTCGGGATTTCAGTTGTAGTCTTCGGGGTACTTTCAACAGGGGCAGTTTCTTCTGTCATGTCTACTATTTGTTGGATTTTGTCTGTTCTACTTAATTCAATCGGACAAAAGTTGTAAATTTTATGTGAATTGGAGTTGCATATAATCAGTTGACATTAGTTTTTCCGATTTTGGGCAAGATTACAAATCGGTAAGCTGAGAATCCACTAGGACCACTAAGACTTTGTCAAAAAGGATTCAAAACTGGGAGCAATACCGATTCCAAATGGTTCAGGACCGGTGTGCGTTACAAACGTATTGCATATGGTTGCCGATATTAATTTTGATCGTTCAATACCATCAATGTTTTTCTTGAGCT
>JACZSS010000061.1 GCA_022574115.1 Candidatus Heimdallarchaeota archaeon
CCCCCCCGTGGGAATCGCCGGCCCCGAATCGTACGCGGAAGAGGTCATTCCTTGGGATGCATCATCCGACCTGCTGTTCCTCTTCACCGACGGGCTGTCCGACACGCTCACGACCATCGACGGGGAGAACGGAGAGGAGCGGGTCATCGCTTACGCGGTCGAGCACCGCGAGGATTCGGTCCAGGAAATCGTGGACGGCCTGATCTCGCTGGCTGCGGTCGCCACGCCCGCCATTCCCTCGGACGACCGAACTGTCATCGTCTTCCGCTCGTGAAGCCCAAGCGCTCTCTCGGGCAGAATTTTCTGATCGATCCGAACCTACAGCGAAAGATCACGGGTTCGATTTTATCCTAAAATTAGGTAAGAAGAAGGTCCTTGTGGAAGTAAAGGCATGGAAATCACCAATACCTACTCGGATGGTAATGATGGTGTTAGATGTTCTCCGAGGAGCTATGTCTAGGGAAGGAGCGGACGAAGCCATTCTGGTAACACGCGCAACTGTTAACCTACCAGAGAAAATTAGCGAATATGGTCATATCAAAATATTAACGTTACGTGAATTGCGAAATTACCTCGCTCATGAAACATATGGCTGAGATAAGCCGCATTGTTAACCTAAGAAACCAATGGTCTAAGATAGCAGAATAAATGAATTATTGCAAGCTTGTTACCAGTTTAGCACTGGTGTTAAATTTTACTTATCTAGGCGGCGATTTTTGATATATTATTTTGATTAGAATGAGTGTGACAAAAAAAATATCTGCCCAAGCTATTTTTGCTTTAAAAGACGCTCTTGTGAATATCTACTGGCGTAAAAAGGACTTGCGTCAGTTTATTGAGCTGTCTATTGAGAACACTTTGATTATTTCAACTATAGACTGGACCGAAAATACAAAATATGAAAGTGTGAATATAACCAATCCCAGCCCTGTTGACAGAATTGAACTCTTAGTAATCGAAACTCTACACTGGGATAGTTTCTTACTTGGTAAAATCAATAAGGTTGAAAATATTCTAACTGTAGGCTTTGAGCAAGGAGAGGCTGAATTTATTCCGGAATTTAGCTACAATTTATCATTTGGCAACGGTCTGAGGGTAATCTACGCCGCATCTGGTGATTCAGTTTTTCCTATCGAGAATAATGTAATTGTTATTTCCAATTTTAAGAACAAGAATGACAATATTCACATCAAATGCAATTATTCAATCATTGAAAATCATCAGCTCATTCTTCCTGAGTTGATTCAAGGCCAAACGTTTACTTTAGATCTTAACGGTTTTGAATTTCATACGGGAATGGTTTTTAATGAGCGCGAAAACGTACCAATTCCAATTCGAGAAGTTAATGGATATCTTGAATTTGACATTCCAACCAGCTGGCCTAAAGGCCTATTGATGTTATATTTTATAGATAAGATGGCATCACTGAGTCTAGTATTATCAGAGTTGGTTCTCTCGCCCAGTAAACTCATATCAGCTACACACCTTGAAATTACGCCCATAACCACAACTGTTTTTGAGGTTAAAATTGCAAATCTAACAGATGGGTCAATCATTGCTCCTAAAACCTTACATTCCTACTTAAACGGGTCTTTGAGATCTGTTGACGGTCCGTATGGGATGATTCTTTTAGCAGGAGAATTTCAACCTGGTTCTTATGAAATTGAAGTAAATGCGACTCACTACGGATTAGTACCAGTTGAATTCATTTTACGTCTAACGGTAATTGTCCCCATAGTAAATTTGGAAGTAACTGTGAGGCAATTTGATAATTCAACGATTGATTTGAATATCACAATATCTAATTTTACGCAATTTAGTATAACACCACTCTTTGATTTTTCATTTTCCAATTTGAACGCAAAATTTCTGCTCACAACATCAAATACGCAACAGCGATTAAGAGTCGACAATATTAACCAAAGCAATGGTTTAAGATACGAGTATTCGCTGTATTTTGTAGAGATTAGTTTTCGTAAGAATGGGACTGGCTTTATCCAACCATTACAAATATTCATGCCAAACCAAGAAACTGTAATTGTCAATTCGGTCGAAAACGATTCTTCACCTAATTCTCTAGTGAATCTGTTAGCCATCATTGGAGTAATTTCAATAGTTTTTGCTTTGGGATTAGCAAGTAATAAGGTGATTAGAGAGAAACTTAATTCGGGCAAAATAAAATTCTAACTTAAATTATTGCCAATAGGAGTTTATATCCCCAATTTAAATATATAATACAGATGCATTTCAGGGATAAAATTAGATGTTTCGTAAAATCACGTAGAGGTGGTATCTTTGATGAAGCTATGCTTTTGGGAGCAAAGGGATTGATTCTTATACTTATCTTAGCAGCGTTAAGCATTTCAATTATTTCTATTTTGGACAGGTTTTCCAGTTATTTGCAATTACTTGCAAGTGAGCTACCAAGTTAGTATGAAATTAGAACCATTCAGACAAATCAAGCTGCATGCCCGAATCATTCGGAAAGTGAGAGTCAATCGAGATCTGAATTTTCTCTAAACGATCTAAATGGTATTGAGGTAACTTATAGTCTTCAATCAACATCTTACAAATGTCGAAATATTTTGTCACACCTTTTGGTGAGACAGTTAATACTAGATTTGATCTGTGGCATAAAGTATTCAGACATTTTCCTCTTAGAGGTAATCTTCGATATTTTGTATTGCAAGTAACACATCGGAACTTCTGAGAACCGAAAGCTCTCAAATTTCCAACCAAATCTGGAAGAACATGTCTTTCAAGAATTTTTAGAGCTGTTTGTTGAGCATCTACAGCTCTAATCTTCTGAGCTAATTCAAGCTGCAAGTGAAGCTTTTCCCTGAAGGTTAATGAACTATCCTTATATTTGCTTGCTCTTGGTCCAGATACAATCGATGATGTCTTATGAGTAGAGTAAAACTTCTCAAATTGTTTTTCGGTACCCAAACGTGCCTCTATACGTTCGATTTTATCACTTAATAGTCCAGGCATTTGAATTTCTTCTGCTTTAAGATACAAGTCTTTTGGATATTTGGATACAACTTCAACATTAAAGGCTTCATCATCAACCTCCTTGGGATTAAGATTTGTGACAAGGACGAGAGGCGTATCCATCCTAGAGCCTCGTGTCATAGGTAAATATTGTTTAGAAAAATTGAGAAAACCATCCATTAGCATGATTATTCCGTCTTCGTCGCCATCACAATTCCTTCTTTTGGCTGAATGCCAATATGGATGAGCCCAGCAAACAGAAGCATCGGAAAACCCGATAATTCGACCTACAACACCGGCACTGGTGTGCGGTGCAAGACCAATAAGTAAATGCCCGATTAAATCCTCCCTCAATTTACAATTGTAATATTTTTCTAGTTTGTAGATTTTTTCAAGTTCATCATCCACAAATTTTGTGATGTTCAATAAATATGTAATTGCGGAGGTATGTAGAACGATGTCCTGTACCCTCAATTCTATCAACTGGTTTTCATTTTCCAAGGGATTTCCATCTATGTCTTCATGATAGCCTATTTCAAGTAGTTTTGCAATCGATGTTTTGATTTCATGAGGATAAAAATGAGTTAGAGGAGCATCGGTGGCGTCGTACCGAATGGTCCCGTCTCTGAACACATGTAAATCATAATTTGATCTGAGAATTCCTTTATCCAATAATTCGATTGTACCTGTGGGATTTTTTACTTTTTCAAGAAATTTGGCTTCGAATTGACTTACTCTGCCAATTCTCGATTGGGTTACCTGTAAAATCTCCTTAAGATTTATTTTTTTGCTTTTCAAAAATTTTACTGGATAGCCACAGAAATCACATGGGCCTTCCTCTTGTTGTTTCCGACATTTAGGGTTAACACAATGTCCAATTAAAGAGACTTCCAAATTACAGTTAAGGCAGTAATTGTAAATTTGTGGGGTTTCACAATTATGACAAAACTTGTTGCCGATTTGGACAGTCAGCTCGTCGACCTTTAAAGCTCTTGAAAATCGACGTCCCACATCCTTATTCTCACCTAAAGGAAATAGTCCATGCAACGCAGGTTTCATTTTTCTTTCTTTGGCTTTTTCCGGTCGTCCCATTCTTGCTCCCACAGTTGTACCGATTATATCCTTGATTTCAACTTGAGAAAATACATTAACGTTCGCTAGAGTTGATAAATTGGGATTAATTTGATGTTTCGAACTCCGATCTTTGCCCAAATCAAGTTGTAAAAGCAATGAATCTAGAATTTCATCAGTCATTACTAATTTGTCTTGTTTGATCTTGTGAGGTATTAGCAGTTTTTCGAATATGAATTTATAATCGAGTGAAATTGAAGTTTCGGATAACGAGTCGTAGAGCTGATTAAGTTCTATTGGAGTAATGTATTTCCATGCAAAGGTGTATCTTGGATGAAGAGGTATATGAAGGTCAACACTTAGTTTATAGGCATCTTGGACAGAATTCGGAGTATATATGTCAGGCAAATTTTGCGGATTATTTTTAATGATCGCAGAATTAAAATCAAGTTGCCACCATTCGCTAACATAACCTGATGGGCACAGATTGTAATCATTTTGTATAAACTCGCCATAGCCGATCAAAATATCACCGATGAAAATAATTTCCACAATCTCCGAAAATAAATTCTTTCCTTCTTCATATGAGCGAATTTCTCTAACCTCGCCATCTTTAAGTAGTACAATCGGAGGTTTGATAGTATCGATAGGAGTTACAATTCCGCCTTTTCCAGGTCTTTCGGTTCTGATATGTGTCCCAGTTGCTAGAAAATCATTGACTACTCCCAATGTTCCAGGGTGTAATCCGATTGCTGCAATTCCAGTACTTCTAGCATGACCATAGCGAAGTCGAAAACCCCCAATAGCAGTTGGATCGGAAAAATTGGGTCGACCCATCAATAAATCGTTAGCGAAAGATGGTTCAGGCAGTATTCGTTTTATTTTTGAAGTATCAATATTGTCAATTTCTTTTGTTTTTCTAAATTTCTTTGACGCAATCTCGTTTAACCAATCCCAATCGTCGATTTTTAGTTTCTTAATTCGTTTCATGATCTTCTTAGCTCGACCTACAAGACCATCATTTATTACCAAGCATGCCCCGCCTCGTACTCGGTTTGTATCCATACTCTCGATATTTCTATAGCCACCAACTTCCTCTTTTTCCGTTGGTTCGCCACTGATCATTACTGGCAAATTTTTCCAAGCGAATTTAATTTCTTCATCTGTCGTAAAGAGTTGAAGGCTCATAATACGGTCATAAAGACGAACTTCTTCCAATATTCGCTCTATTTCATCTGGAGTGGCTTTATATCGATCCAAACCCAATTCTTTTCTAATTATATCACCAACCATCACCGACAAACCTTGAGCGGTACCCCCCGCAGATCTGATCGGACCAGCATAGTAAATAGCTAGATATTCTGTACCGTCTGGATTATTCTTGATGGTAACTCGGCTAATTCCCTCAATAGGGGCTGCAGTTATGCCCTCAGTTTGATAACTCAATGCAGCCCGCAATGCACTCTCTGCAAGAATTTCAGGATCAGCTGAAAAGAACTTACCATTCGCAATTTCTTTAGCGATTGCCACTACAATTTCATCTTTAGATAGAGAGTTTCGTTCCATTTCTTTCAGTCGTTTGGCAACACCCACTGGACCGACTAGGCCCTCCGTTCTCGTGGCTACATCTTCGGCTATAAAAATTTCAACCTCTTTTAGAGGATCAAAACCTTTCCTTTTGGCGGAATTTGCTATTTCTAGGGCTTTCTCGACATTTATTTTTAGCTGAATAAAATACTTTTGCATCAGAGGACTCGCTTCGAGCGCAAATGGTTTCTCAGTATCATTTACCACCGTCATAGCCCATTCTCTAGTCGGTTTTATCATTTTTGTAAGTTTGGATTAATTAATCAACTCGAGTAATTTGTTAAATTTTGAGCGGACGATCGACGATCGATTCCAGATCATTCATCCTGAAGTACTACAAGCGGTTGCATTGTTATAGTTATAGGTTCTTGGGGTTTCATTGCTGCAGTTAACTGAGAGAAATATCTTGCAACTAAGAAGCCTTTATCACTCAATGAGTACTGTTTTCGGTGATCTTGAATTACTAAATTTGAGCTTGTGAGGGGTTTTAGATGGTGTACCAACAAACCTGTATTTTTCACATTTAGTTCGTTTTTAAGAGTCGTGAACCGCTTACTTCCTGATTTTAAAGCATGAACGATTTCTATTCTAAGCGGATGACTAAAAGGAAAGATAACTTCATTATATAATTCGAGGGGCGAGAACTCTAATTCTGCTATGTCTGAGGGTACTTCTCTAGTAGCGAACAACGCGGATATATCTTTAGCAACTTCTTTGTGTCGCTTTAATATTCTAGTGATCTCAGTCCAATCTTTTCTGCATTGTGATAACTTGTCATTATCGATGGCATTGCTAGTTGCAAAGTCATTAAACTCCTTTAAAATGGTAAAAGCACTCGCCACGTCACCCATTGACAGGGCTTGGGTGTATTGAGTTATATAGTCAGTTAGAAGTGATTTGCATGCCTTACCAGTTGTATTATGATAAGAACAGTTGAAATTGTTGACGGTATCAAGTGCTTCTCTTTCCAACAGCCTGCCAAATGAATTAAGATAATTTAGCTTTAAATCACGGTTAAGAGAATTATTCAATTCATCAATCTCTTGACGTAAAGGTCGAATTTCATCTTGAATAATTTCAGAAAGAAGCATTTTTAGTTCTGAATTTGATAAATTCAAGCTCATGAGTGTAATTATGAACAAATGATAATAAAGATTATCTAATTGATAATATTGTTTAGCTAATTTATATGCTCAAAATGATAGTCTAAATTATCTTATCCCATTCGAGTTATATACCGCTAAGATCACCAAAAACATAATTACCAAGTAAACAATTATCAAAACGGAGCTAAGCAGGTAAACAACCCCTCTCGTTTGATTTCGATGAATTATCAGATTAATCAATGATAAGAGTAGCATAATTCAATCAGTGGCTTATACAGTATTACAAATAGCAATATAAGAAGTATTGAAGAGAAAATAGATTCCACCAAATCTAAGCAGCCTAACCGCGATTTGAAGAAGATCATGAGAAATCACCATTAACACAGACGAAAATAACAATAGGCATTATTAACACAAAAAAAGCAGTTATCGAATAAATAAGATTCGAAATCAAGAATTCAATATAGTCAAACATACTCATATTATAAGTCCCGACTTAAAATTAAAAAATACTTAAGGTGAGTAATTAAGTAGTTATTATCCCATAATCTGAAAAATAAGTATTTGCTAATTGCCCACAATAAGTCTCTCTATGAAATTTCAAGATCCGTTGTTAATCCTAAAGGATTATCTGGAGATGATCTTTATTTCATTTGGCACAATCTAATCTCCAAGGCAGATGTCGTCATACTGCAATTATCATCAAAGCGTCTGATTTACCATACAATCTTAAAAGATAACAATCAGAGTAAACTGCTAACTCGAAGTCAGTTGCTACAAAATAAATTAAGAATTTTATTCAATCCATATTCCACTGATTTGTATGCTTATAAATCTACAAAAGAGAATATTCATATTTTTCTAAAAAAATTTGGTGTATTGAACACGAAGGGTAGAATTGTCTTAGAAGATCAAAATGGAGCTACAACAACTGAAAATAAACCGGAATCGCGCTCTTTGGTTGTAGCAAATCAACGGCCCGAATTTGTCCAATTTGCCATGATAATTTCATCAATCACCAGCTCGTTAGAATTATTGATTGATTCATTGTTCACCATCGGTATAAGTCTCTACCTAGTCAAAGATGGTCATGGCGGACATGCAATATTGCTTGAGCTTTGCGGTAAAAGCCAGCTAGACATTGAGGATCAGATTCGTTTATTAGAAGAGATGATTACTGATAATCCATTTATTAAGGGTAATTTGCAAAAATTGAAAACTAACAATAATGTATTTATCCCGTTCATGAAATTGAAAAAAAAATTTAATGTAGATCGAAAGGTCATTAATCAATTTATGGAGGATTACCTCTTATTTACTCAAATGAACGTTTAGAATTAGGATGAATGAAAATTAAGAGGTTTTTATCTGAAGATGCGAATAGCTAATATTTAAGCAGGAAGCACACAATCGTGATTGATAAAAGGTTTGAGTATTATAATGTTGTTTCTGAATTTGAACACAAAACGAGCTCTGTAATCCGATTACAGAAATATTATCTAGAATACCGACTCAAGAATAGCAGTGCCTTAATTTCATTTGGAGCCAAAATTGCATTACTGACTAAAATCGCAATTTTTGAAGAAATCGCCACCTCCGAAAGTGAAGCAGCGTATTTAGCATGGTCAGCGGTAGGTTTGGGAGAAATATTCTTACTATTAAAGGATCTAAACATCACGGACGTTTCTGCAAGTCACCTAGACGGTCCACTTATTATTACTCACTGGATTCGAGGCCGCTGTATTACGAACTTAAACTTTTCTAAAAGATTTTGGAAGGCTCTCAAAATACAATCTGAACTAAATTCGAACAAGATTCTAACATTCCTAAATCCAAGCCTAAAAACTGGTTTGATGACCGAATTGGGTAATATTCGTATTGTATTGCAAATCCCTCCGTTAGCCGTCAATTCCCCAGTTATGACAATCCGAAGACTCCCCCAAGTCCCCATTTCTATCGAATCACTAATCCAAACAAGACAAATATCATCAACTTATGCAACCCTCCTCTTAGAGGCAATAAACGAAAGAAAAAATATAATCATCGTCGGGGAACCAGGCTCGGGGAAAACAACATTGGCAAATGCACTTCTCATGCAAACTAATCCAAATTGGCGCACTTTTATTTTAGAAGACGCCAAGGAGCTAACATTTCCGCACGAATTATTTCCCAATTTAATCAGATACAACATTCCATCGATCGGAGAAGCGGGTTACAAGGAAAAAAGAATAAACGAAATTACTAAAATATTACACAGATCTCCTGATTACGTGTTTTTTGGTGAAATTCAGAACGCGAACGACACCCGCGCGATTTTTGAGGGGTTTTCTGCTGGAATTAGGGGAATCTCGACGATCCATGCAGGATCATTCGATGCACTCTTTGCAAGATGGGAAGGAAATCACCAGATTAGTCGAAATTTAATCCACACCGTCCACCTAATTGTCCTTACCAAGAGATCCTTTGATGGTAATAAATTCTACATAAAGGTGGAAGCCATAAT
>JACZSS010000062.1 GCA_022574115.1 Candidatus Heimdallarchaeota archaeon
CGAACTGGATGTGCAAGAATGCTAAATGTGTTATCATCAATTGAGTCTGAATTCATGTTACGATAGCTACTCCGTCGAAAGATTAAGTACAAACGAGGATAAAGCTAAAAACCCAAAATAGGGGAAACAAGTCAAGCATAGGTCGGTATTCCCCCTAAATTGAATATTAATTACCTCTTTTAGATCGATAGATTAGAGCGGGGATTCCCAGGAACATCAATGTGGCAAGTAGAGTAGATCCGAAGAGAGCAGCATAAGATATATCAGGTAACACCCTTGATATTTTATCCGTTGTTCCGTTATCACCTGAGACCGAAGGATCTGCATTGACTATATTTATTCCCAATTTTGGATCATGAACAATACTTGCTCCGTGTTCATAATTGAGATAGAGTTTTTGTTCAGTTGATGTAGATTCTACAAAACTTGATAGGACTCCAGAATTAGCGCCGTCAACCATCGCACTTGTTTGCCAGGTATAAAACGCACCTGATCCATCTGTATCCGAGACGATGCCTTCTTCTCCGGAAGAACCTCCATCTGCTTCATCAGGGGTTGTTTCAACTACATTCAAACCGGTTGACCCATCAGTTGATTCAATAAATGAATACAACGCCAATTTGCTATCAGCTTCTTGATAATCAAATCCATTGATAATAATATCAATTTTCAGCGCTGTTGGCTTGAGCTCAGACCCACTGATATGAGCAAATGACCCCACAATGTGAACAACAAAGCTAAAAACACCATCACTTGTCATACCAGTGATGACATGTTCTGTTATGCCTGCACCCAGATCATTGGTGATGTACGCTAGATCATCAAACCCGACATCAGCCATCTGATAAGTTTGGACAACAGTATCGATTCCATTGCCTTCAGTGTAGACCCCATCACTATCTCCATCTAAGAATTCTACGATATGTGAGAAGCTCATCTTCAGTTCAGTGATAATTTCGTCACTTGAACTGTCTGATTTGTATTCTAATCTTAGTTCTGCATCAGAACTGACCGAAATACTTGCTTCGAATGCATCTTTGCCAATTTCGTTTTTACTTTCTGAGAAAATAGAAGCTTCTTTCTCTGTAACCTGTATCAATACCTCTCGATCATCTAATTCAGGGTCCTCTACTTCTTCATCGTCGACAGCATCTGTCATTTCTTCATCGGGAATACCAGTATCTTCATGTTCGTCACAACCTGGATCATCATTAGGATCACAATGATCTGCGACGGTGGTAAGTGGAGATTTATTGGTTAAGAATAATGCTCCAACAAGCCAGATGACTAATAAAATCCGAACTAAATCTAATTTTCTTATTAATTTCATTTTTTCACCTGCGGATTTAATATGTAATACATTCGAGGTAATCAATTGATTGTGAATGTTTAGAACACTTAACCGCATATACATATAGAACCTGATATATTAAATATATGGACTTACACTGGAGTTGGGGTTTCACCTACACTGCACTAAAGGTCTGAATTGTTTAAGATTTGGGAGACTAAAAAGATAAATTGAGATAATTCCTGGGTTTTTCTAAGAAAATTTTGCGACCACGCCTTGTATTTTTCCAACCAAAAAAATTAATAAAAAGCACGAAATCAATCAATAAATTAACTCAAGACTAATTTTTCTTGGTTTGAGAATAGATTAAAACCAATCCTCAATCAAGTTCAAAGAGATTGTTCTAGTACAGTTTAAGTTAGTATTCAAATACAAATTTCGGTACTATGTATATTATGTATACTTCTCAGCTCTGTATTACTCACCGAAAATCGGAATGTCAAAATACTAATTTTTCTTGTTGTGAAGATGATCTCTATCATTTCACTGTTTTGAAAATTATTAGTGCTGATCTTCAGATTGATGACAAACAATATCTCTTGACAGAGAATGTTCCTTCGCCCAAAATAATTTTCAAGTGCTTACAACTTGCGATGAGGAAGCAAAAAATTGATTTAACTCAGTTCACAATATTATTGAATTAGTTTGTAGAATTAGAACGAATGAATCTCTCAGCTTTGAATTTCGACTAAAACGGTCGGGTCGATGATCACCTAGTATTTGGTGAACGAAATGATGTATTTTAAAGAACCAACAAGAATTGAAATATGGTACCAGATGTTAACTTCCTGGATTATCTAGGCTGAAGGACATTTAACATTCCCCCTCGAAAGCCTTATCGTCACATTGGGAGAAAATTGGATTATTGCTAGTCACTTCCCTTCCTACCTCCTTTGAGTTAAGAAACCGGCGCAAGCTTTACCTATCAGTCTGACGAACCGATTCAAAATTTAATACAAGTGCTATATACCGTAATTTGTCAAAGTTAATATATCGGTATAATTTGAATTATGCTGTGAAATTTGCATTAAGGTTGATTTCTTCTATAACATGTATTTTATTTATGATTAGTTTAGCACACGTGCCCATAAGTTCATTTATTGAATTTGATCAAACCAATTTTCAAATTGGTGATACGTTTACATTTCGAATAACGCACTATGACTTCAACATTATTGTAAATGAAACATCTTATCTGAATTTAACCGCATTCAACTTACCATCGTTGGGAGAGCCTTTCGATGTTTCGGTGACAAATATTACTGCCACGACGGAAACCACAAGTCTTGATTACTTTAATTTTCAACATAATGTAACCACATCTATAAATTTCCATAATCCAAATCTGGTTGATCCAACTGGTGAATTTCATAGTTTAACTGACGATTGGGCGGAGCTATTCTTTGAGGGAGTCTTTTTTGCTGCTCTGTACTTTGCTTTCTTTGATCCAGCGTTAGTTGATTTTAACGCCACCACCGATTTTGATGATGAAACATTTGATAATCCGGACAATACCTCTCTACTTTTCCCTGATCAAGGTGGGTCGATGATAGTGCCAATATTTTTGGGTTCAAATGATGCTATTGCAGCAACACTGTATGATGATTACGTGTTACTGGAAGACGATGAGAATTTTACAGGAAGTTTGAATGATGGTTTTTCCGCTAACGAAACAATTATTGAAGTTACAGGAAACGATACTAGTATCACCGATTTTGCTATATTTAGAAAAGTCGCTTGGAACAACATATCCAAAGTGTTTGAAATGGAATTTTTGTTTGACGCATCCGAAATAGGGACTTTTAATAATGGAAGTTCATATTTTAATCGGTCTTTCTTTTCCCTAGTTGTTTCTCTTGACTATAATCGTGGCATTGTGAATTATTTTTCGAATGAATTACTGATTGAATTCGGAGTCCTCAATGCGTCAATTTTATTCGGATATAGTTTTGGCTTTACGGAAAATTTGTTTACTCCCCCAACGGGTTCAAGCGGAACAACAATCAGTCAGTCCACTAGTGATGATACAGGTTTGACCACTGAAACAATCACTGGAGGCAGTAGTAGTACGGGTAGAGATAGTACGACTGAAACAACTGAGATATCTAGTGATCCGTCATCTGATCAGCGTGAGACTGACAGTGATTCGGATCAAAATATAACAAATTCAGAGAATGGACAAAACGGCACTTCTGATCCGCCAAATCCGGTAAACTACCCAGCCCTTCTACCGATCTCAATTAGTTTCATTATCGTGATAATTTATCGTCGAAGAACATCCCGATTACAGTAGTAGTATTACCTTTGGTTATAATATTAGTTACAGTTACTAGATCAATACCCCACGCAAATATTAAGTGACCTCTCTCCTTGGAATAGGTTCAGTTTTTGAATGATTTTTCAAATTACCCTGTGATGGTATTTCCACAATTCTGTAGTGTAGGATTTATGTATTTGTAAATATAGAAAAAAAAAATGAAAGAATACTATGCCTACGCCATACTTCTGGGTCTTTCATTCATTACCGGGCTTTTGGATATTAGAATCTTAGGATTTGTCATCTATGATAAAATCCTTCATTTTGGCATCGGCTCTTTCTTTATGATATATTACTCAAAATTAAATCCGGGGGATAACTATTACATTGTTGCATCAATTTTTACGTTCTTATATGAAATATTTATTTATATTATTTTCCCGATTCCAATTGTATTTTTGCTAAATCAAACAAACTTAACCGAATTACCGTCGTATGTTCTGGGCAATTTCTTTCCTAAATATACACAAATCGATGAATGGTTGGATGTAGTTGTGACCTGGTTGGGGTGTGTTTTAGTTGGGTATATTTTACAAAGAAATTCTTTAGAGGTTAAAGGATCGTCCTTAATTTTTAACGAATAATTACACTGGATCAGAGTAGGTTTAAAAATTCCAATACAGATGGAACTTAGTTGAGCCTAGTTTATTATGCTCTTCCTTTTGTGGGTCTTGGGGCAATAGTTTTACTTATCTATCAACTTTCATTTAAGTCGCTTCACGTACAGTGTAAAGAATGTAATCACGACAATGGAAAAAGAATGGTATTTTGCAGGAATTGTGGAGCAAACGTTACAACTCAGCATGATTATTATGAAGGTCGAATTTTTGATCGCACAACGGTTATTTTAGCATTTTTTGTACCGGTTATTGCTTGGTATCTACTGTTAAATTTCAGAGATATATATCCAGAACGAGCTCGTTTTTTATGGACTGCTAGTCTTGTCGGAATTGTCATTTTTGGTTTTAACGTTTGGGGCGGATTAGTTTTTGGTTATTATGGCCTATTCTATTTGTATTAGGTGATACTAATGACACACAACACTAAACGCTTTGGATCGAGCCGGAAACAACATTTTAAGTCTATGCGACAAAAAAGAGAAATGGAACGGGTAAAACAATTGCTGTCTTTGTCTAAACAACAAAATGGAAAAGTAAATACTGTTGATATCGCTGAAATTTGGCAAATACCCGTATCAAAGGTTTTAGTGGAAGTCGAGTATCTGATCAGAAAGTATTCGGTTCCAATAACACGAGTGGTAAAAAATTATCCGACGTTTGTCTTTGATCAGAGTGCAAAATATGCTTCGATTCACCAAGAATCAGCAGCTCTCATAAAAGATACAAAATTCATGGAAGATCAATTACCCACTCCAAAATCTGGAATATCTGGCGTTCCCACCATTACATTTTGTGGGAATTGTGGAACACGGGTTGAGGGAACAAAATTCTGCCCAACCTGCGGTACAGAGATATCTGAATTTTTGAATTAATCATTTACATGCTTTGATTGAAAATGATAATGGCAAGTCTACTTTGTCTTCATTTAATTCCCAAGTTTTCCCATCCTTTGAGTGCATAAATGCAAATTGACGCCAAGATGAAACGGGATGTTCATTGAAAAATTCTATTTTCAGTCCTGCTTTGATCAGATTATTGATTATCTCGGAAGTTGTATGGAACCATTCATATGATGCCTGAGCACCTTGACTTATCTTCTGACCCGTGTACGAATATTCAATATCGTATCGAAATACTTTATCCGTAAAATAAGGTATAATTGGTTTCCAATGTGTTGTCTCATTTTCATTATCGAACCCATTAGTAAAAGGATGAGAATCAATAATATAAAAGAATCCACCGGGTTTCAAATAATGTGAAATTACTTTTGACCATTTTGAAAGGTCCGATAACCAACACAAAACCCCGTAAGAAGTAAAAATAATATCAAATTTTTCGCCTTTCAAATGCGGCGAATCTCTTAATTCCAATACGTTTTCGCAAATAAATTTTCCATCGAGATTGAGATCTGATGCCAGCTGATTGCCAAGATCAATTGCTTCATCGGAAAAATCCACACCTGTAACACTTGCACCCATCCTTGCAAAAGATAATGTGTCCATTCCAAAATGGCATTGGAGATGGAGCAGTTTCTTCCCCGAGACGTCACCCACTTCTTTTGTTTCTATTGGCAATAGAGAGCTTCCTCCATTTCTCCATGCTTTCAGATGATAAAAATCTGATTTGAAATGCAGTGTTGCTAGTTCGTTCCAGCGATTTTTGTTAGCTTGCTCATATTCATTCATATTCCTCAGGCCAGGTTGCTGCCCGGCCTTTATTTAGTTTATATTACCGTTCCTGATCATCTAAATTGTATATACAATATTTTAAACGCCGAAGTTTGAGGACTTCAGACATTTTGGTGAGATGATGTCACCGTTACTCAATTGAATTTTGGAGAAGTTGTTTTGAGCTACTTGTATTTTCTCGCATGTTTAATCCCCTGGTTTTGGTTTGTTTGCTGAAATCATTCTGCGAAAAATGACCAGTCTGGGATTGTGATTAAACAATTGATAATCTTGAATTCAGTATTTAAACCTGTGAAGATCGATTTCATGCATGTACAATTCAACTCATGATAAACAATTGTCGTGTTGAACGTGTGTAACTAATTTGTATCGAATATGTATTTGTTGTCAAGCGCAATACCAAATGTCAGTAAAGCCTCTGGAAGGATCTTACACTCAACCTCCACTCTGAGATTTAAGCGCTCTGACGATCCATCTCTGAAGAATTTAATACAAGTCGAAATGCCCTTGTTTTCCTTTAATTTAACTTCGTCTAAGTTTGGGGTTTTACCCGAAAACCTTTTTTTCTTATCAGATAATTTAATTGTATAATATTGAACTCCTTTGATATCAGCTTTGGCTACCTCTTTTTCATCAATTTCGAATACCCAGGTTGAAGACAAACCCATTTTAGATTTCAGAACTCCGTATTCGTTACCAAAATTACCCTCATACACAACGAATTCTTTTTGGCCTCTACTTTTGAGATAATCGAGCAGATTTCCTTCTTTTGGAACTGCGGTGAATAGTGTCTTATCCTGATCCACTCTGAGAATTTGAAGAATATCTGTTTCCTCTTCGTCATCATATCTTTCTACAATTGAATAGTTCTTCATTCGACATTGAATTGGAAATTGGAAACCATTTTAGTTATTTCCTCTGAAATTGCATATTTAGGAGAATATAATTGCTAATTAGTCTTCAGATTATACTATCATCATCCATTTATCCCGCGGCTACGATTTCAGCGCGATCTCCTGTTTCACCCTTAATGACACGTAATATGGCAATTGAACCTAATATGAAAAAGAATAGCGAGAACCTAAACAACCATTGAACTCCAAAAATATCCATAATTATCCCAGCAATTGTTGGACCGCTTATCGCTGCGATACTGGCAAAGGCGTAGTACATTCCGGTCCCAATACCATTATCTTTTGCCAATTCCCAAACTATCACAATAGCGTTCGCGGTGACTAGACCCCAACCCGCTCCGGCAAAGAAAAACGCAACCGGAAAGGAAATTCTCCAATCTACCTCGATTCCGAAAACATCATTTGGTTGAATGGCTATTGCAATTATTGTTCCTATTATCATCAATATAGCTCCGAATTTGGTTGTTTGAATCCTGCCGAGATAGGTTCCCAAGATGCCACCAATTATGGCGAACAGCACAAAGGCGATGGGGAAAATAAACAAAACCTGTCCTGCTTCACCCGCAGCAACTAAACCGTCTTCTTCTGGCAAGAAGATTGTCCCGATATAGGTGCTAAGCCAAGCCTCGATAGCAAAGACTGCAGTAAACCAAAATGTAATGGCTAGTAAAATGTATAATAATGATTTTTCATCACTTCTGAAAAGCTGTTTTATCTCAAAAATAATCTCCCTAATTACAGACTTGCTTCCCTCTTGGACACGAACTTCTTTTTTGCGCTTTGGTTCGCGAATAAATGAAAGAAGTATAATTAAAAAAACAATCATTGATATGGCAATTAATGCGAAAGCTCCCTCTACATCATCATCATCGAGAAACTTTCCTCCTACAAATAATGCTCCCCCCACAGCGACTCCTCCTACAATATTCATGATGGAATTTGCGAAGCTCCGATTTTTACTGACGATTAAATCAGGCATTAAACTGGCAGCAGGAGATCTGTACAGAGCCATGACGATATTGAAGGCAACAATATTTGTCAAGAAAAACACTATAGCATATGTCCTAGAAATGCTCAACAAATAGAAAAGGATAGCCCCAAAAATTACGCCTGGGATAATGAACGGGAGACGCCTCCCTATTCGGGTTCTCACCTTGTCACTGTAGGAACCAACTGCTGGTTGAATAAAAAGTGCAATAATATTATCCCAGGTCATAATAAATCCTACAAATCCAAGTGGAATATTGAACCCGGCCTCGTCCTGAAGAATTATAGGAACAACCAAATTAAAAAATGACCAAGAGATTTGAGTCGTAGCAAAGCCGAGGGCTACAAAAGTGACAAACCACAGAGAAATGTAGTTTTCAGTTTTTTCTCCCAAATAGGTGGCTCCCGACGGTAACGTCAGTCTAGTCATTTTAAGTAAATAGCTTGCTGCTGATCTTTTAACAAAATTAAATCACAAACTATGTCTTGTTGTTTGCTCGTAACTAGTAGATTGAAGGATGATGGAATTTAGGATGAAAACTGACGCTGAAACACCTTTTGTTCAATTTCTTAATTAGTCTACTTGAGACTGGGAAATTAGTTGATATGATTCCACGAGTTTCCTTTGATAAAGACATATAGTTGCCTGGCGAGGTTGTCAACGCTCGATTTTCCATAGATGTAATTCATCTACCCAAAAGATTGAGAAAAATTATTCTCTCGCTTGAAAGTGGTGAACGCACTGCGGTCACTGTCAGCTCTGGAGAGAACAGTACTACATATTACGAGGAAATATATTATTCTGAAGAAAATGTAGAAATTGATCCCGAGACGTATATGAATCTTCCCACGATTGAGATAGATCTGAGTTTTACACTTCCAGTAGATCCGATTCAACCAGCAATTACAAGCCAACTCATGGTATTTCATCGTGCACTTATCAAATATGATATCGCAAGAGGTTTGGATCATCACCACCATTTTGATATTCCCTATCATACAAATGTAAGCCCTCCAGAGGGGCAACAGGCTACTCTAACAGAGCAAATGGTAACATTAGAAATTTCACAAAATACAGGAACGTTTGGTGATGAGATTGACATTTATCTGTCAGCTTCCTCTGAGAAGACAGGTTATCGCAATATTCGACTGGAGTTGAAGCGGGAAGTATCACGAACCGCGAAGGGGCACAACTTTATAGAAAATCAGCGTATATTGCTGGCCGAGGCAAAATCATTTTTTGAATTCCCGCAGAGGATTAGGATCCCAAATTCCGAGCTGATTACTGCGAGTGGGACCAATTATTCGATTGAATTTTATATTGCCATTGTGCTGGATCGAAGGTTCCAACCGGATACCAATTTAAAAATTCC
>JACZSS010000652.1 GCA_022574115.1 Candidatus Heimdallarchaeota archaeon
GGTATTAATCTTAAATTTGGAGATGGATACATCCATAGATTCTTAACTTTTCAAATCCAAGATGGTAAATTTATTCCTTTTGAGCCTATTAATAATTTAGTCATGACTCCAAATATTATTTTCAACAAAGATCCGAGATTAAATGAAAACATTGATTTGATGTGGCAGGAAATTGCAAAACGTTTAGCAGAAGAAAATGAAGGTACTGTTGATTTTGACTATGCCAGCCTATTTTGGGGATTCATTTAGGACGAATTAAGACGTTGAAAATTTTAGATATAGGATTTCCGTAAGGAAAACACTACACACTTTTCAGTAACCAACATCATGCCCCCCTTAGAACAGAATATACTACTTGTCGAACAAACCAAAAATTGCAGTTCTTTGACGTCTCAACAAATTTTTGAACACAAATCCTTTAAAATCCGAAACGACTAATTGTATTGATACCATGAAATGGAGTTTCAAGCATTCCGCTGCATTGTTTACACTCGGATTAATGATTATATCTCCCTCCGTTCTAAATCTCAACGAAGTAACTTCAGCCGTTATATTATCAAGTACTGAGGTTCAAGATTTTATTGCTGTTCAAATAGATTTGGATAATAATGACTTATTTGATTATTTGGAGTTAAGGTTCGACATCCACGCCAAAGATCAGGGGAATTTAACAATTGATTATCAATTTTTCAACGAAGATCAAGAGTTGTTTCATGTTCGGACTGCACTAGAGACCAAATTAATTCCAATAATCCCAGGTTTGAATTCAATCAGAACGAGCCTTTCAAATTCAATCTTGTACGGTTTATCGTATCAAGGAAATTTAACAATAAAATTCAACGGTCACCTCAATTATGTTGATAGTATAAGTGAAAATCTAGATCCAGTATCTTTTTGGTTAGCATTTAACTATATTAACTACGAATTACCCCCGGTATATAGTTCTGGTCCCCTAAAGGTCACCCCTATAAACTTGGATCAGAATAATACCTTGGCAGATATAATTAACCTTGAAATCCCGATCACGTCTGAAGTGAATGCCTCAATTGATGTATCAACTACAACTTGGAAAAGAATTGGAAATGAGCTCAAAGCAAATATTCGGGGAATTGGCATATCATTTAACGTAACTTCACAAACAAGCAAGATCAACGTTCCATTTTTAGCTCAAGATTTCCTCACTAGCAAATTTTTTGATTTTCGTGCCAACCTAAAAATTCTACTTAGTGATGGTTTCGAATATAACATTATTAACCAATATGCTCGCAATATATCACTTCCAGACATTTCTCTTGACACGTTTGGATTGAAATTGATACCCAGCAGCGGAACTGTTACAGAAATAGATTCAGATTACAATGGAAAAATAGATATGTTGGGTATAAACTACACGATAAATACTATAAAGGCCATAAATATCTATCAAGATTACGAAATTTTAAATCCAGGAGGCTTTCAAATCTATCTTGGACATTCGAATGAAACTATTCGCGTGACGGAATCCGCAATTCAGGAACACTCCAGCCATGAAGTTACTGCTTACATGAGTATTGATGGTCTTGGCTCGCTCAATTCTGATGACACAGTCGAAATCTTGATCAAATGGTCTGGGAGCTATCTTAACTATTCACATTTAAAAGCTAAGGCTGGTTCTACCACATTGCCCTACTCTCCGAGCGGGCGAGATTACGATTCCCCTGGGACAATGATTATTAACGATAGTATCACATTATCTTACATTGAACCACTGGATAGTTTATCTGAAAAATACGATGGCCTAGCGATCGATTTCGATGTTTACAGTAAATATTATCGTCCTGAAATGCAGGTAGGTATTGAGTTATTCGTGCCGTCTTTGACTGGATCAATCAGTCTATTTGCATATACATCATCTATTGTCGGAACACAATATCTCAATTCTGATATTTATCACGAAAGAATTGAATTTAATCAAGAGACACTGAGTAATCGATGGATAAGACGTTCTCAACTAGATTATGAAGGATTAATGGAAATACATATTTCAAGTTCTGTCGCCCTTCGATGGACCGATGATGTTAGTGACTGGTTTGTTCTAGAACAACTTATCGTTCAAATCGAATTCTCACTAAAGAGGGAAGCGAACGTCTTGGGCGCAACGAGTATCCCCATTTTCAGCAGTACTGATGAGGAGAAGGATACACCACAGACCAGTTTCTCATATTCTCAATTTGAAAGTTCCAAGAAACGGAATTCAGAATTTGGGCCAATTCCAGAGACAATACTGCAAAATCTTCTTATCACTAACTTTAAGCAACAAGGTTATCAGGTAATCAAACAATGCACTGATGATCCC
>JACZSS010000653.1 GCA_022574115.1 Candidatus Heimdallarchaeota archaeon
TCGCCTCGAGCCCGGCCCTCCTCACAAAGCTTGAGACTATCAGTTAAATAGCGACCAGCTTGATCCATTTTACCTTGTTCAGTCAAAATATTTCCAATAAAGAGTAAGACCTCTGCGTGAAAAAACGTGTGTCTCCCCTCAACCAATTCTAGGATCACGTTATAATATTTCAATGATTTTGGTAAATTCCCTTGTTTAAACATATAAACCCAGCCGATTCGCATCATTGTCTTGATTATTTCGTCCTGCAAGCCGATCTTTTGAAAAATTGCAAGTGCTTGAGAATAGTGTTTCAACGCATATTCAAAATTTAATATTCTCTCATATGCTCGCCCATTGAGTCTCAAAATAAGTGCGAGGTCCTTTTTTCTTAGAGTATGGGAATTTTCGCTTAAGAATAAATCAACATCTTCCAATGCTTGTTCGTGCTCGGAATCGAGAAAAAGCTGATGAACACGATCGATAAATGCCTGAATATCCATTTAGTTACACTTTGAGGCTAGTGAGTACTCAACAATTTATACAATAAGTGAAAACATAAAGGTTTATTGATTCCATTGTCAAGTACAACAAAGCTCAATCGATCACTCCGATTCTAGGTGGACATTTAGCATTCGAACTGTTACTGTTTGTTACTTCATTATATCTGTGATCAATTGCCGGATAATCTTGAAAAACTACTATTTACTGTCAAATTTGGAATATTAACCAATTGCCCTTTTGGGCTAATTATGGATCTAAAATGTGATATTTCCCTGATAAAAGTGTTGCAGTGGAACAATATTTAACCAATAAGTTAATTAACTAATAAGTTAATTATAAAATAATGGTCACTCAATCAGTATATGCCGATCCTTTAAGTGTCACATTTTCCGCACTTTCACATCCGGTTCGACGTGATATGCTTCGACAGCTGAGAACTGGAAAGGTAACGGTAAAGGAATTAGCCGAACCTCATGAAATGAGCGCACCGGCAATCACGAAACACCTGAAAGTTCTGGAGAATGCAAAACTCATTACCAGGAGTCAGGATGCTCAGTGGAGATTTTCCGAAATCCATGTTAGCCCACTAATTGAGGTGGCGAATTGGGTTGATGAATACAAAATCCTGTGGAATGAGCGTTTAGATCGATTGGAGGTATATGTTGAAAAGTTGACCAAAGGAGATAAGAACACACAATGATTAGTGAAACTATGCAAGTAATAATGGATGAAGACAATCGAGCAATGATTGCTTCAAGAATAATAAAAGCACCACGAGAACTCGTTTATGAGTTATTCACCACAAAAAAACATATCGATAACTGGTACGGCCCACAAGGATGCCAAACACAGACAAGTCACATGGATGTCCGTGAGGGTGGTATCTGGAAATACAAGATGAGTATGCCTAATGGATCTTCTTTCGATGCTTTTCAGACCTATACTGAGGTTGTGAAGGGTGAGAAATTAGTCTTTGAGTCTGCACAGGACGAAAACGCCCCCGAAGAGCAATGGTTTACCACCCAAATTGATTTCAAAGAAGCGGGTGACGAGACAGAGCTCACAATTACTATGAGTTATAAAACTGATGAGATGTTTGCTCAGGCAAAACAATATAGAGCCATGCAAGGATACAGTTCTGCCTTCGAAAAACTGGACGAATACATCACCAAGCTGTAAGTAAATTACTTCTCTGCTGGAATAATTTGATCGAGATAATTTGAAATTTAAATCACCATTACTAATCTAATTCTCGAACTTAGTAATACTCTAATTTATTTTTAATTGTAATTGATCTCTCCAGCCTACAAACAAGCTCTTTATCAGGATTTCGATCAGTTACCCCTGAACTTGTTCTAGTTTCGGTAATTTTTCCGGGAGTTCTTCTCTCACCTTCAAAAATACCTGCGATGTAAATAGCTGCTGCGACTCCAGTTGGACCTCACCAGCGGTTAAATCATTTTGATTGACTTCATTGACCAAATCAATATCGATCTGTGGAATTTCCTTAAAGGCGTTGTCCTAATCAATCTATTCTTATGATGGAGAAAGCGAGGATTATCATATTCGAAATTGATGATCAATAAGAATCGAGTTTGATTAAGAAGAATGCTTCGTTGATCGATTGATCTTCAATAGAATTATCTATTAAGACTCTCATCTTCAGTATTTGTTCAAGTAGTTGGTTTATTTTGCGATTTAACCGGTGTTTAAGCCTTGCTGAATCACGGTCCCAAACCTTCGCTTAATATTACATGAAATGATTCATCGATTTGTTCTTCGTTTATTGTAATGATTGATATGTTGTAAACCAACCAATAACACCTGATAATACTATGGCACCACCCCAA
>JACZSS010000654.1 GCA_022574115.1 Candidatus Heimdallarchaeota archaeon
TTGAGTCGAATTCGGTCTTTACAGTCTCTAATGCCACATTCAGCAACAAGACTTTAGCATCCTTGACACTCTTTGGCATGTCAGAATGCACTACCTCTTTATCAAGAATTAAACCCTCAATGAGTTTTGTTTCCTTAAGTGATTCTCCCTGTTTTTTGACAATAGAAATATCGTCCAGATCGACTTTACCGTTGTCAAATACTCCAAGTGCGGCATTCACAATGATCTCTGCGATATCTTCTTTTTCGAAAGCAACGATTTTGGACGACATCGATGTTTTAGCAATATTTAGAAGCGTCTCACGGTCGTCAATTTGTACTTCCACCGCCACCTCATCTAGGAGACGGATTGCCTCAAAACTTGCTAAGCGGTATCCCTCAACAATGACTGAAGGATGAATATCGAGATCGATTAAGTTCTCTGCTTTCTTGAGAAGTTCTCCCGCAATTACGACCACAGTGGTGGTCCCATCGCCAACTTCACTATCTTGGGTTTTGGCAAGATCGATAATAAACTTTGATCCTGGGTGTTGAACATCGATTTCTTTGAGAATTGTAGCTCCATCATTGGTAATAACGACGTCACCAAAACTATCTACCAACATTTTGTCCATGCCTTTAGGACCTAATGCAGATTTTACAGCTTCCGCAATAACTTTTGCTGCAGTGATATTATTTCTAAGAGCATCTCTTCCAGTTGTTCGATCAGTACCTTCTCGCAAGATAATGACAGGACTACTTGTTAAACTCATAAATCAAAGTTGAATGTTTGAGGTTAAAAATAGTATTTTGATGTCAATCCCCTAATTGCTAGTCATGGTCGAGAAGAAAACTTAGATCCGCATTATTGCTGGCTTAGCTAGTTGACCCATCAAATTCCTTAATTGTTTTTGATGGGATATTAGCAGGATTTGAAATTACTACTAGAGTTATTGCTAAAACCAGAATAAAGACGGATGTAAATTCCACTAAATCAAATGAACCACTGATAGCTACCCATGCAATAATTGCTCCCAATATTGGTTCCCCTAAGGTTGCAATCCCAACTTCAACCGCTTCGAATTTTGCCATTGCCCAATTGTATACCGCATGTCCTGATAATCCGGGAATTAAAGCAAGTAATAAACCGAAGACCCACACCTCTGGGGTTTTCAGAGACCCTGTATTGCTACTCATTAGAAGCCAGAAAAACAAGGTAACTGCAGAAGACAAATTGACCAAACCAAAATATTTCCACAGGCCTATTTTTGCCACCTGATCCCGGGCGATCATGAGATATATGGCAAATCCAATTGCAGATCCGAGAGCCAGAGTTAGACCCTTGAATTCGGCAGATCTAACGTCTTCGTTGAAGAAAGCAATCGAAGACCCTAGTAGAACTAACAATATAGAAATCACTTGATTTCTTGAGATAGGCAGTTTTAACAAAAAGTATGAAATAATTGCCAACCAAACAGGGGCGGTATTCGTTAGGGCAAGGGATATTCCAGGATCAATGTAATTGATCGAGGTAAACCACCATCCAAAATGAGTGGCCAATGAAAGGCCAGCGATAAAGATTTTGAAGTAATCTTTTGGTGTTATTTCATAATTGGGATGATTACGTCCCAATATCACATAGGAAATTAACCCAGTTAAGAAGACCCGGACAAAGGCAATTGTGTAAGGATCCTGATCTGCATAGAGGATGATAAATACAGAACTCGTAACAGCCAATACACCCAGCCCGAGAATAAGCTTTGGATGTTCCGTTACCATAGTAGAAAACGGAAATTTCAGTTTTTATATCAGTGCATTAATCACTGTAGTTTATGGAAATTTAACCCGCTTCTTGATTATTTGATTGATCATCCAAATGTTATATTACAGAATTTACGTCTACTCGTAAGATTTTAAAATCAGGATTGCTGGATCGCATTTGAGTCGATTGAAGGAAATACGGATCGAAATTCCAAATAATCAGTATGATGTAATCACCGATTTCTTGGGTTCCTCTAATCTCAAATATGCCGAAGTCAAATTGGCAAGCAATGGCACATTATTCATTTTGAAAGTGGAAGATAATGTCTCTAATGAGCTACTCCACGAGTTGAAAGCGAGGGGAGTGGGTGAGGTATTTGGTAACATTTCATTAATCCACTTGGGCCTGTATATTGATTCAAGCAGTGATAATGTTACACTGAAAAAATCTGAGGCTGCAAACATTGAAGAAATCTTAGCCAATATCGAGGATAGTGCAGTAGTTTCCTTTACTTACGTAACATTAGTATTGTTATCAGGAGCACTCGCCGCATTCGGACTCTTATCTGAAAGTATTGTAATCATCATTGGAT
>JACZSS010000655.1 GCA_022574115.1 Candidatus Heimdallarchaeota archaeon
CGTCCGATGATTGCCAACATCGATCTTTATCCATAGATTTACTGGCAGGTGGAGGTTGTCTATCAAATATTTGACTGCTTCGACCGATTCTACTAAGAGATACAGATTTTTCAATTGCTCAGCAAGGCTCCTAATTTTCTCAATTTCCAAAATATTAACCGGAAAAGCAATACAAATATCGTTCCACCCCGCATTTGCAAATTGTTGTGCCATGGAAATGGACGAAACAGTAATTTTGGAAATTCCTTCGTTTCTGAGAATATTTCCTATTGGTATGGATTGATGCGTTTTGAAATGTGGGCGAAGATCAACTTGACTTGTTTCGGCTTTCTTCATCATATTTTTAAGATTATTGAGAAGTTTATTTTTCCATACTAGTAAGGTGGGTTCAGATATCTCCATGCAATAGGAGTCAGTAGCGATTATTAATTTTTATCGGTGTCCGAAATTCATGAATAGTCAAGTCTGACAAACCTATCTTTAGCGAAGGATGTGATTGATAGTGTTGAAGTCGATAGTGAGACACTACTTTCCGGATCTAACCATAGGTTATATTCGCCCTTCCAATTACCAGATAATCCAAGTAAACTATCAATTGTCATTATTTGAGCCCTTAAATAGCCACTTTTACCTATACTGATTAAAGCGTGCAGGAATGTAAAATCTCTAATTCAATATAAGGGTCGAGCCTGAGTTTTAGTAGTAGGAGGTATAAACTATAGTGATTTTAAGTATTGGATCCTTTATAGAACACTGAACCTAGAATCGTGTTTGATCAAATCCATGTCAAGAGCATTGTCTTGGAACCATTACCGATCATCTAAATTGTATATACAATTCAACTCATGGGTTGACACAGGCTATTCCGATCAATCACAAGAAGGAACCTTGATTGTTGGGTTTGATTCGAAAAGAGAGTTGGTTTTCGCCAGTTGGATCGATAGATGGCATAATTCTTATGGTATTATGGATTGTCAAGGATATGTAACGGATAAAAATGAGATCTTCTTTAAAGGCTCTTACCTGGTTGATACTGGTCCGGATTGGGAGTGGAAAACCAATATTCAAGTCGACGAAGCTGATAAATTCACTCTAAAAATGTATAATATCCATCCACATTTGGGCGAATATCTCGCAGTTCAGGTGGATTATTATCGCTCTTGACGGCGTTAGCATCTAGGATAAAGGCACTTTTAATCAATATTTTTGATGATAACCATTAATTTTTCCATTCCCCAATCTATTTCATCTGTAGTAATTGTCAGAGGAGGCCTAAATCTAATGCTTTGCTTTCCTGTATTTAGAACAATAACATTTTCCTTATACATTTCTGTCTTGATTTTGTCACGGGTTTCCGAAGATGGAAGGTCGAATGCGATGAATAGACCCTTTCCTCTAACATTCGATATCAATCCACGACTTTCATCAGCAACACCTCGTAAATAATTAAGCATGTATTCCCCATTTTGCCTAGTTTTTTCTACTAATTGATGATTCTCTATAATTTCTAAGTACTTAGTCGATCGAACAAAATCTACAAGGTTACCTCCCCAAGTGGTGTTAATTCTAGAAGATTCCTCAAACACATTGTTTTCAACAGAATCAATTCGATCAGTCGAGAGAAAACCACAGGTTTGCATTTTTTTACCAAATGTAATCATATCAGGAGTGACTCCAAAGTGGGAATATGCCCACATTTTACCTGTCATTCCTATACCTGTTTGTACCTCATCAAAAATTAGCATTGCGTCATGCTCATTAGCCAACCTTCTCAGTTCTTTAAAAAATTCTGGTCGGAAATGATTGTCTCCTCCCTCTCCTTGAATTGGCTCAATGATTATTGTAGCAATATCATTTTTGCGATCCTCAAAAGCTCGTTCAATCTCTGTTACGCTCTTTAATTCTGCATTCTCTATCTGTTGAAGATTTTCATCAAGCGGAAACGTAATTTTAGGATTGCTTATTCGTGGCCAATCAAATCGTGGATAGTACATGTATTTTCTAGGATCAGCAGTATTAGTCAATGACATTGTATATCCAGTTCTTCCGTGGAATGCCTCTTTGAAATGCAGAACTTGTCCACCCAATTCCTTCTCCATTCCCTGATCAAAATTCGATCTTACTTTCCAATCAAATGCTGCCTTTAATGAATTTTCATTCGAACCTTTTGACAGATTTACTTTGAATGCGGGCTTGCGTTATGAATACAATCAATTTAACGAGCAACATTATTTTGCGCCTCGAGGCAGTGCAAGTTATCGCTTGGATGCAAAAACCAGATTGAGCGCTGCAGTGGGGATTTATTACCAAACGCCCGAATTCGACGTTCTC
>JACZSS010000063.1 GCA_022574115.1 Candidatus Heimdallarchaeota archaeon
TCAGTCTTGCCAATTCTTGCGAATTATGGACAAACTCATACAACTTGAATACATTTTGATCGTTAACAAGTCCCTTAATTTCATCTGCAAGCTCCTGAAAATTCACCAGTTGTGATGATCTGTATGATAGCCAATTGTATCGATTGGCACGTGGAGAGTTTAGAGTCCTCGTTCTCATAGCAGCCCATCATATCTCTTATTGACCTTGATCAGAATATCATCAGTTGGGTCATGCGACCGCTGCAACATGGTTTTGAGATCCTGATTTTGAATATCTGGTTCAACATAAATCTTGGAGGGATGTAAGCGTGTCACATAAAAATCATGCAACAGCTCGTACAAAATCAAATCCTGAATAGCCCGCGGAAGATTAGAAGGCAATCCTTTTCGAATTTTGATTTTTCTTCTATTCCATTTTTTACGTTTTTTAGGACTAGGCAAAAGTTTGCCTTTGGTCCATTCAATTGCACCCATTCCGGAGTTTTGAAATCGGCCAATACTTCTAATCCTTCTCAACGAGCGTAATTTATGTTTTGCCTGTTCAGCAGTTTTGCACTTGTAGGTCACAGTTAACTCACCCGAATATGATGAATAGGCAAATGCATTTTCTAGTTGTTGCACACAAATCTTGATCCAGCGCCGCGGACTGGTTTGGAAATCTCCCATTTACAGCCAAGTCGATGGAAACTACGTTTTTTGGTCAGGATAGGCGATAAGATGTTGGCTTGCATAACTAATAACACATCTGCACCTCAGTTATGCTTGTTGCCATTTGTTGGCGCATAATCTTTCCAGCGCTCAAAGGCTTAAATGGTAAATTATTTTTAATCATATACTCCATAACCTTCCCAGCGTCCTCGGGGACGAGTAAATGATCCTGGAGTAGGTTATGATGTTAAGGAAACAGGTGGAATATTTTTAAGTTCAAAATACTTGGTAACATAATCTAAGGGAAGTCCCATCATCTTGCACAATTCGTCGACTTTAGTATTTGCTAGATTTGATTTTTCCTCCACGTTCGCTTCTGTGAACAGTGTGTGAGCTTGGAGAAAATTATCTATTGCGTAAACTAATTCTATTTTGGTTTTGACAATGGATTCCCCTTTTGCATAAAATTTACTTGCAGCCTCGGTCATTGTTTTTGTTTCTTCCTGTGAATTAGCACCTTTTCTGAAGTTTTGGATTGCGTGCTTATAAACTTCTAAAGCCGCTCTAGGGTCTTCTTTCTCGGCGGCTGATTTGCGATATTGATTTGCTGAATCCTCCCAACAATTATTAGCCAATTCAGTATCACCGGCCTTTATTGCATATGTTGCACCTGTAGCAAATTTCTCCTCTGCTACATTTAGTTCATCCGTTTTTCTTCCCTCATCTCGTAATTTCTTAGCATCATCAACTAATTTTTTATTAGCTTCCTTGAGCACCTTTTCTGCTTCCGACTGTTTTTCAGCTAATTCATATGCTTGGGATGATTGACCAAAAATTTCATATGCCTCGACTGGATTTTCTGTATTTTTTGCTATAGATCTGTAAATATCTGCAGATTTAGTTAGTGACTTTATTCGATTCTTTGGCTTATCGACTTTTTCAAAACAGTCTGCCGTTTCATTATATTTTTCAATAGCGGATAAAGGTTCATCCTTTTCCAACTCTTTCGCAGCTCTTTCGAGCGCCTTACATTCTTCTTCCAAGATTTTCAATCCCTACATTTAATATTTGCTAATCTCAACTCCTTCCATAATTCGATTTATACCTTGTCACGCCAACTTGAATTTGGACACATCATTTAGTTGATTCTTGATCGAGATATTGGAAGCTTGAGGGGTAATCTAGATTCGATCATCGATTTCGTCAGGATTGCAGTATTATCGATCTTTACAAAATAAATTAAATCTATTTCACCCATTTCCCAAGTAATTTCTCTCGAATTTTGTGAAAAGCTTTTATTACATGATATCCTGTAAATACAGATGTTTCAATGTATTCGATCGATGATCGATTAGGCACGATGGGTTAGAATTCATTAATTGTGAAGTCGACATAAATAGCAGATACAGAAGCTAAGTTTCCAAAAATTGGAATTATAGACAACTACTTAAGTTCGATAGACCTAGATGCAATTTTGAGGAAATTAGACACTGAATGAATTGTTGATCTAAAAGTACCTGTATGTTACAATAAATGATCCACACTCCTTATTCCATCAAATCACTAACCGGATTGATAGATTATCGGGGTGTCTGGATTCGCATTTTTTCAGCTGATCAACCTCTAACTCCCGTTACAGTATTTATCAGGAATAGAGATTCCTAGTTCATCAACCCAAACACAGTTGTAATAAGCAAATATCCACAAAAACAAAAATAGCAAAACAACCTTAATTAGCCGATCCATCCAGGGAAAAAGATGCTTGTTGATCCAGCGAAACGGTCCAAAATACCATTTACCACTTAAATATTTCAACCGATCCGAATGAAAGACGTGCCAATAGGATAATTTCACCATGAGATATGAGGATGCAAGCAATACAAGCAATGCAGGTGGACTATATTGCAAAAAGTCGTTAAATTGAAGACTTTCATCTCCAGGAGCTCGCATGTTCACACGATTCAACGTGTTAATAATAAAGAGATATGCAGGACCAACTACCACTAACATAACAGCAAAAACCAAGTTACTAGACCAGCTTTTTCCAAAAATGTCGTCATCTGTATTAGTGGTGTTTTGAACTCTATTAACATAACTAAGCAGGAAGTTAACAAAAGCTAGATAGAAAAGGCTAAACCCAATCTCAGCACTCTCTGAAATTGCAGTCCCCCGCAGCAGGAAACCAAGAATTACTGACATCCCAATATATGTCCCAGAAATCATAATGGTGATAAAAGGATCTATTTTATCTTGACTGTCATTCACACGTACAACTCCGGAATCACAATCAATTAGTAGCTCAATAAAGTTTGTATAGATCAATCCGCGTTTCGCCAATTCACAGATCCTATTAGGTTGATGAGTAAAGTCACCGCCATCGATTTGAACATCTTGCAGTTATTGGTCAATTGTAGCCAAGCTCGGTTCTGGAACTTGGTTAGCGATTAATTGAAGGATTTGGATTATTTATGACAACATCACAGATCGAGTCTGTCTGTCTCGAGATTAACTAAATCATTAATTAAGATTTTAGCGTTAATTTAGCAATGTATCAAGCATTAAAATAATACCGCATTAATCATAGTGAGGGAGGGGAGGTATCGGTCACAAATATTTCCTAGCCACCTTGGCCTTAGTAGCTTCCATTCGCAGCTTTGATGGCATTTTTTAATGGAGCGCCGTAAATATAGGTCTAAACTTGAATGAGCCATAGGAATGCCACGACGATCTGTGAGTGACATTGAAAAATCAGATAGTGAAAAAATACCGTTAAGTTCCTCCCTGAAACACCTGTAGTGCTATTTTGTGCTTTGGCTTGCATAACCTTTAACAACTTGCATCAACCCCTTATCCTCACATCGCTCATCGATTAAAATAGGTGACTGATGAGGCTCAATTAACGATTTTCCCCTATGTTTAACTGTTTGTTTCAGAAAAATGATTGAGATCAGTCAGCCAAATGATCCATTTTCCAAAACTAACTAAGTCTTGATCGTGGATAGAAGCTAGATGAAATTCGAAGATTTATCAAAAAAGCTACAGAAGAAAATTCTTAAGCTTCAAAGATCAGAATTAACCGCTTATTATATCTACAAGAAATTGGCGAAAAGGGTTAAAAGTGATCATAACAAAAAGGTGATAGAACAAATTGCTAAAGAAGAGTTAACAGGATACCACACCTGGAAAAGCATTACAAAGCTAGATCTCAAACCCTCAAAATTTACGATGAAGTTTTACATCTTCCTTAACGTAATTTTGGGACTGACTTTCAGCATTAAGTTGCTGGAGATAAACGAAAGACGCGGTGAAAGCAGATTAAACTATAATGAAATCCAGAAGTTTTATCCAGAGGAAATTGCTTTGCTAAACAGACCTAATCCTCACGAGGAACGATTAATTGCGTTGATTGATGAAAAACGTTTGGAATTAATGGGCTCGGTTACACTCGGATTAAACGATGCTTTGGTTGAGCTGACCGGTACCTTAGCAGGTTTTACACTAGCACTACAAGATAATGAGATCATTGCACTTATAGGACTAATCATGGGGTTTGCTGCATCCTTGTCCATGGGAGCAAGTGAATATCTATCTAATAAAACAGAAGGCGCAGAGAAGCCATTGCAAGCTGCGTATTATACCAGTTTTGCGTATGTATTTGTAGTAATCTTCTTGATCTTCCCGTTTTTTCTATTTTCTGACCCATTCATCTCAATAGGAGTAACCGTGCTAGTTGCGCTTTTAATCATATTTTTATTTACATTTTATGTTTCAGTGGTGAAAGATTTTAATTTTCGACAAAGATTTATTGAAATGGCAGTCATTAGTCTAGGAGTCGCAACGGTTTCATTTGGTATAGGCTATTTGGTTAAATTATCCCTAGGGTTTGATATTTGACAGAATGCAGTTTTGCTATATATCTGAAGCCTATATCTCACAGAATATCGAGATTTAGTGAAAAATATCACTAACACAAACCAATCGATGATATGTTGTGTCCATTGTCACCCGATACGCTAAGGCCAACGAGGATCTATCTAAGATTTTTTCTTAAATATGACAAATGTTTCAATTTCCAAGGAAACACTTGTCCCACCTGCATCTTGTAATTGCTATAATTTTCAAAAAAATCGTTTGAGTTTGGTTTCTTCTAGTAACTTCCTACCACAAAATAACCACCAGCCCCCCAAGAAACAGGAAAGTGAGTCTGTATTGAATTTACTCAACATCCCCCGGAATAAAAAATAAGATTGCCTTCAGTTTTGATACTTATAAAACCAGCAAGGTCAGGGCAAACGTCCAGATGAATTTGACGAGGAAATTATTGATTAATTCCTAATTTCACTTCTCTTCCAAAATAGATTTTTAAACTTCAAAGGGTGCTCTTTATTTATCAGTGAGGACGAAAATAAGACTCTCCCTACAGACTTGCTGAAAGAAATTGAAGAAAAAGATCATCCCGAATCCGGGCACGATGTGGCTGAAATGGCCGAAAGCTTAGAAGGAAAGATACCGACGGAAAAGAAGGATAGTACTTAAGGTCGCTCTAGAATGCCCGTAGCGGTAACCTGATGCGTTATCTGTCCGCTAGAAATTGAATGAATGCAAACAGGTTTATAACGAGAAACTCGAAAGTTCCACAGGAATTCCGGGATATCGTAACTGATAATAGGTTTCATACATCTAATCCATCATTATTCTGTGATCATCTAGGGGAACAGTCGAACATAACATTTCCAGTAGTATCGGAAGGTCAAATATTCCATTCCAGTCAATGTACCAAATCTTCACATCCTGACAGCAGGCTCCTTATTATTTGCACAAAACCTTGTTAACTCGTAATAAAAATGTGTAATTTGTACTTGTATTCGTGGAAATTCGATCGATCAATTTGCCAGAATGATGATATCTCAATTATTAACTGAGACAATCGATTACAAGAAATTCAAAACATAGATCGATTTATCTGCAATACTTACACATATTTAGACAACAATTATTACCACTGTAGAAATAATGTAGAGCAGGAGAACTAAAAACCCTTCTTTTAGTTTTAATTTTAGGTCGTAAGTGATCCAAACACCAACTAAAGTTGTAAGGACAGCAAATAAGATCAGAATAAAGGTTCCGCTTACATCGAACACTTCTTCTGTAAGATAAATTTTCAAAAGGATTATACTTCCAAAGAGTAAAGTACTCGCCTGAACTTTTGACCCGATGAAATTAGCAACCGCTATTTCAGCCCCTTTGAGGGAACGTGAAGCTAACCGAAAAGCGGAAATTTTTTCAGGCATCTCAGATGCAATAGGTGATATGACGACGGCCAATATAATTGCTGAAACACCAGTTTCGACAGATATCTCAATAATAACATGTACGAATGGCTCTGCTACTAGTAAAACGCCAATAGCCCCTATGACCATAAATGTTACATTTTTAATCCATTTGTTTTTTGATATTTCCTCGGTATGTTTTTTTCTGTCCTTCTGAAGTCTCTTGGTTTCAATATATTGATGAGTGACAAAAACAAAGTACAGACCAAACAAAATTATTCCATCAAATAAACCAAAATACCCTTTGAACGAGCTAAAAAACAGATAAAGTGTTGCAATCATTAAATACCACAAATCATCTTTTAAGGTGACAGGCAACTTAATAGTCTCTTTATGCTTGATATAAGCCACTAAAATTACCATGCCATAACCGATGGTAAATAACAGAATGTTTCCACCAACCGCGGAACCCAGAGCTATCCAAATTTGTGTTCTAAAATTTCTGCTCCTCGTGCAAGAAATTCGGACGCAACTGCTATTAAGATTAATAGACCAATTGCTTGTACAATAATAACTATGAGTGACACAATAATTTTCCTACGTGATTCCTCCTCTCTCAGAGGTGAATTGGAGATCAGCCGCATTTTCCTTATTAACTTCTCCTGCTCTGGTTAATGCAAATTTAATACCATAGGATCCCAAGAGTTCAGAGAAAATGGTAGATATAGTAATAATAGTTATAACCAATCTACCTAGTTCAATCTCACCTGCGTCGGAAAGTATTTCGTTGGCAAGTGACGCCAATCCTAAAGCAACGCCTCCTTGTGCTAATAGCCCAAAACCAAGGTTGTTCTTAATTTTATTTTCAACATTGCCTGCTGAAGCGCCTAAGTATGTTCCAACAATCACACCCATGGTTCTAGCAATTAAATATACCAATGCTAAGATAGGGAATGGGGAGAAATCAGAAAACCTGACTTGAACACCAATTAAAATAAAAAATATCATGATAGCTGGACTAATGAGAAACTCCATTAAGTGTTCAGATTTTTTATGCTCATTGCCCTCCAAATTTGCCACAACTACCCCAATTGTCATTGTTGAAAGAATAACGGACGTATGTAAAAACATGGCAATTCCGATATCGAGCATAACGAAAGCTAATGTTATTTGTGTTGCTTGAACATTTGTTAAACTTACATATTCAAGAAAGCCATTAACGATAAATCCTGTGATAATGCCTATTACAACTGCAAGCCCAATTTCTCGCGCTAATTTTATAAAATAATTCGTTAAAGTTACGGACCCACCTAAACTTACAGCAAGATAAACTAAGATCCCTTCTACAAGAATTACTGCAAGTACATCATCAAATGCTAATAACCATTGTATTCTGGTCGTTAAGGACCCCCTTGATCTGAGTTTTCTTATCATCTCAATAGTTGCAGCAGGAGCTGTTGCTGTTGCAAGCCCCCCTAAAAGCAACGCTAGTAATAAATTGGTCGAAAATACATAAATGATCCCAAAAACCACTAAAAATGCCCCACCGGCCTCTCCAATTAACAGCATCGTTAGTAATCTTGACTCTTTACGTAGGTACTTTATTATCAACTCTGTCCCTATTTTATATCCAATAAACCCTAAAGCCAAATTTTCAAATAATACAATCCAATCTTCTAGCTCCTCAGATACATTAATATCCCTTAACAAGGTATTTGTTATGAGAAACCCAGTCAGAATGTAACTTACAACATGTGGTATGTCAAATTTTTCCAGGAATAACGAAATTGAGTAACCACTTAACAAAAAAATTCCAAGAAGAAAAACTGGTTGCTCTAAAAATACCGATACCACATTTGGGGTTAGAATAAGAGTTAATAAAATGTATTGATAATGTCCAAATTAAATCAATTACTACTAGATTAATTCGTAAATATGTAGAATTATCTAGATTTTACTGATTATAATAAGAATTAAACGATATATTAACTAGATAAATTATACATATATGTGATTATTATATTTATCATAAACTAGTAATATAAATAATTGATATTTATTCTAATTATCTTGGAATTATATAAATAAGTATAATATAATCAATATGAAACGATAAAATCTTTAAATGGTTATTCTAATTATTATATGACTATATAATTAGATTATATTCATATCTAACAGCTATATCGTGAAGGGATATATTTGTATATCAAATTGACTTATCGGTTTTACTTTGGGACTAATTTGGTGAAGCTCGATCGATCGATCGATCCTCCTCCCTCCCTTTCAGCCATCTATTGAATTGCAGTGAGGAGACCGCTTAATATTTGAACCGTGAAAAACTAGATGTGCATTATCGTGATAAACTCGGCAAATGGAGGATATCCAGGTGTTTGACGACTGCATGAAACAAATTCTCAAGGAATTCAATGAGACTCCTAGAATAAGCACTCATTATCTGCTTGAAAAACTAGCGAAGCACTCCAAGCAGAAGATCCAGTCTCGGTTGAGGCGATTACTCAAAAACGGAATGATAAAGCCAGTCCCAAATGTAACTGATATGCGAAGAGTTTTTTATCGTCTAGCAACTCTTGAAGAATATTATTCCACTAACTCGAACGTGAGCGATGATGAACTGCGATTGCTACAAAAAAATCACAAGGAAAAAAAAAAGACATGATCCCAATGACAACGTCTAGTCGACCTCACGCTGCTGTTTTAAGATCACTACAATCGAGATTCAGTATTTGTAGTGCAATAATTCACTAGCAATCCGAAATTGATCGAACTATTTAATAGAAAAAGATGCGAAGATCAGATTTTTTCGTAAATAAAACAATTAATACCTTCTATAAGCCTTGTATTATAAGAAATTTAAATATAAGATAATTTCAATTTAACTGTATTGAACGATTTTAAAAATATTGTATATTCAATGTTTGTTTATTTGAAAAAACGTGAACATTAAAGTATTACGCATTAATTTTGTGGAAAATTTAAAAAGTACATGCTATTAATATAGACGTTTAATGTTATGATTAAACGCATATGTTTTATTTATTTTATAGTAGCTTTTGGAATTAAGGAGTGATTGGGTTGGCTGAAACAGCACAACATGTTAATAACCAGCAAAAAAAGACTAAAGAACAATCAAAATCACATGCATACGGAAAAGTATGGCTCTTTTTTGTATGTCTTGATAATCTTGAGTACGCGTTCTGATTGAAATATTGCGCCTTCAATATCTATAGGACTTGGTGTATATATAGTATAGTACCCATCTTCTACTGTG
>JACZSS010000656.1 GCA_022574115.1 Candidatus Heimdallarchaeota archaeon
TGGAATTACCTCTTTGAACTGAAATGTCAAATTGGACTGACACCGCGTTTAGATACATTTCGTTGATTAATCTGAGATTAAATCATCTTCAATACTAGACAATCAACCTAAGGCCAGGCAGAGTTATCCAGGATAATATACTGGGTGTATGTGGGTATTATTCCCGGATTTGCTAGCGCACCACTTATGTAATTACCAGTAACCACCCATGAACTATTTGTTGTATAACTCACATCTAGATGGATCCAATCAGGATCGCTGAATTCGGCCATGAAACCACGATCGACAGTAATTCTGAAGGTTGCACCTGCAGATATGCCTCCGGAATACCAACTCAGGTCAAAATTCAATATATTACCCGGCAGGAAGAAAATTTTACGTGCACTCCAACCATCAACCAAGCTACCATCGATGTATAAATGGTAGGTTTCATTGTTATCATCAAATTTAATGTCATCTGGAAAATCCAGAGTTAGGTTCAAAGAATTTTGAAGCACTGCAGATTCAGTTACAAGTCCATTTATCTCGAAATCAAAGATCAGGTTGGTGAAACTATACCGAAAATCAATATTAATGCTGGTAATTATCACAGTCGCTTCCGTATCCAGTATTCTGTCAACTTCAGAAGTTACCGACGTTAGCATATTGAAACGAACGCTGCTCAAGTGACCAGATGAAGTGATGATTCCGTATTTATCAAAAATATCTCCGGTTCGATCTAAGGGTAAGTCTTCATTTGTTTTCCAAATATAAGAAAATACCTCTCCAGTTTGTTCAACTGCTATTTTATGCGTCAAGACTACTCCAGTTTGATTGTAAATCTGAGTTTCAGGCTTAAAATCGTTTTTTTCCCGCACATTATAATATCGATGCCATGCAGACCCATAAACCTCAAATGCTGGCTCAATTGTTGTGAAGTTTGCTATATCAAACCCATAAACATCGGCCAAATCCCAGATATTTTCTGCAATTCCTCGTTCGATGAATGTTTGACCTGACATTCCATACAGTATGTTCTCTGTCGAGCTGTTGAATGTGTATGTGTTATTAGATCCAAAAGCAAACCTGCTTAGGGGAGTTGAACCCATATATGGCTGAGGTGTTACGCCAGTTAAGTCTTCAGTAGCGGTGAAATTAATCTTCGTTGAAATATCCGCACCCGAGGTCACGAGAGGATCCAAACCACCATAAAACAAAATTGGGATGCCGGCACCGTGTAAATCTGTCAAGATCGAATCAAGGGCAAAAGGTACGGCCCACTTATCCATAAGGACCACATCATACTCTTGGGCAAATGCGGTAGTATTAATTGGATTAATAATATCTGTTGCATTGTATTCGTAAGCATCGCTTGCACGATCGTAGAAGAAGAACAAATTATTGGTTGAATTCACTTCTTGAAGTGTGATTTCCCATTGTCCCGGTGAATCGCGTTGCGTCCAGTTTTGTTCGAAATGAAATAGTGCGATGTTGTAGAAAAGTGCCTTAAAAGTAATTGCGGATATCTGCTCTTTTTTCGATATGTGTTCCACGATTCCAGCTGTTTCTCCATATTTTATCTCATAGGTGAAGGTTGTTTGGTCTGGTATTCTTGCGAGGGTGTTGTTCAGATCTTCAAGCTGAACTGTATATAGGGCAGTTGTATCCGCATCTTGCTTGTAACCCAAATATAATGTACCAGCAGACTGGTACGTTGCACCACTTACAGTAGTTATTGTCCAGGGACTATAATCATCCAGCTTTTCTCCATAAACAGTTAAGTCAAAATCGATGATATAAACCGCCTTAGATCCTGTATTTATAACTCTTACTGTTATAATTGAATAATCCGTGATATTGGCGAACGTTAGAGTAGGATCTCTTGATAATTTGAGTAAAGCAAAGTCAAGCTCAAGTGTTCCGGAGGCTTCTGTGTCCCCAAGTTTTGATTCTGCCCGAATTTGTCGGTCGTTTGCGGCATTTAATACCAATAGAACTGCAGAACCTCCAGCAATCCCTATTGCAATCAGCAAAATGATTGCTATCACTGGTGACACTCCGCGAGTGTTGCGGAATAGTCTCAACAGTCTTTTCATTCTATATGTTCGATGTAAAACAACTATTAAAACTGTTATTGAAGGAATAGTTTAGCTAGAAATTTTTCGCCATTTTTTATATTTGAAACATGTAAAAAAAGAAGGCCTTGAGTTTATTTTGATGCAACTAAATCCACGATAGACCTTTCAGAAAATATTCCCATGATCTTTCCGTCTTTTGTAATTGGAAGGCTACCAATTCCATTGTCACACATAATCTCGACCGCCCGCGTGATGGTCATTTCTGGAT
>JACZSS010000657.1 GCA_022574115.1 Candidatus Heimdallarchaeota archaeon
TAACCTGATTCGGTAAAAAAACATCTAAGACAATCAGAATTAGAGCTATCCCAAAAACAATCACGTTGATATGCAACTTAATCCATTTAATTAATAACCTATCTGACTCCTTGTGGTTAGGTTCTTCATCGATCAATGTCGTTTACCTCAAATTCTATTATCGCATCAACATGAACACGTTTCATTGAATTTCGTTTTAAATAGGAAATCCTTATTCTGTATAACACAAAAATGACAATAGTCATGATAATGAGGAATCCCGTGAATCTAAGTCGTACATTTTGTTCCACATTTATGATCTCCAAAAGGACATTATCTTCCTCATTGATTTCGTTAACGGCATTGGCCGTATCCACGTTTACTGACACAGTAATCGATTCAATACCGAAACTTAGGAATTGATCGAATTCGAATTCTAAGGTGTCATTGACTTGGAGAAAATCGTATTCCTGAGAAAGTACCTCTTCATCATTAATTATGATGTCTAAATTGAATCCACTAGCTGGAAGTGAACCATTAGAGATCACCGTAATCTTTATCGTTTGACCGGTGTATTCTTCTGGCGGACCAGGAATGATCTCAATCGACTGAACTCCTAAATTCGGAAATCTGTACCAGGTTGAGTCAATTCCGGTTCGGTTTGGATTCGTGGAGGCAGCATTCAATGGAATGTTAAGAAAAGCTACGGAAGGGGCCATGGGGTGACTAATCTTTGCGGGGGTGCTTAAAAATCCGAAGCCCGAATCAGAACCCAGAAGAAGGTGAGCATCAGATACACCGTTATAGGAGATTGTATCGAATGAACCCACCGTGAAGTTCGATCGAACCGACTGCACAAAATTGAACACTTGGGGATCGTAGATAATAGACAAATAATCTGTATCATTGTTTACTATGGAGAAATGGGAGGTATATCCGAATGGGGTTAAAAATAGTTCGCCTGCCCTCATTTCATTACCATCCATTAATTCGACCACACTAATTCGGGTCGTTCCACCGTAAACGTGCTTTTGATGGATACTTACAGTAATCATCCCTCGACTCGATCCCAGCCCTCTCAGATTTTTGGAAAGCGAAAAATCTTGCGTATCTGAAATTATGACCTTTGAAGCGCTTCCATCATCAAAGTGGAAGGTTAGCTCCGTAGGTTCTGTGGGAATGACTCTTAGATAGGACAAGTCCAATTCATCTGCTCGAGGCGTGGATAAATCTCCATCGAAGACATAAAAATCCCCTTGCAAATAATATGGAACTGCCATTGATGCAGCTACACCGTCTGAATACGACAGAAAAGCCGCATTTATTGGCTCAGTTGAATTGATATAAGCTCCCTTTTTTACGGGCAGGGTTACTGTTGTTCCTCCAAGGCTAATAACCCCTGAGAATGCGGTCGATCCAGGATTTTGCACAAAGACTCGAGTATTCGCTCTAAGAGAGATCGCAGAAATATATCCATCGAATGGTGCTCGATATTCAAACCCCATCATTCTATCAGATAGAATAGAATAGGCAAATGACTGGTCTGATAATATATCTTCAGTTAATCTTTGTCCAGTTATCAAAATTGGGCTACTTGTACGAATTAATGATCCGTTTGTCAGTCCTAAATTTGCGGATGGTGAAAATTCTAGATAAGTAGGTTCCTGAAACTGGGCGCTGGTTATTCCGGCTTCATTTAACGCAAATGACGTCATTAGAATAGATGGTTGAATGATCCACAAAATTATTTGCGATTCACCATGGGGATGACTTGCGTTGAACACTAATGGAACATAATAATCATAAAATTGAGGCGATCCTCCTCCTCCCCCTCCTCCAGCAGACGGGGGTGCTCCTGCATCTCCCGCTGAAGCAGCAAAGGATTGCACGCTCGGATTAAGCAGAAGGAATGCAACCAATAATGTGATTAACTTCATCAAAATCCCTGTTTCGTGCCATAATAGGCCAGCAAGACTTTTTCCGCTAGATCTTCCGTATGAGTTTCAATAATTCTTACTTTTAATCCCCTTAATTTACGTTTCAAAGTATTAATTAACTGAATTTTTTTGTTGAGCTCATACGCATATACTCCCGAGACGATTGGATCTGCAAAATTAGCAACAACTTGTGTTTCAGTCTCCGGATGTTTGAATTTCACTTTCCCTACTTTGGAAGGGAGGTTGAATTCGCCATAATCTGTGATTTGGATTATTTGAACTTCATGATGAAACCCTTTGGCTATTTTAAAGCCCTTTAGAATTGTTTCAGGGTCATCGTGGAGATCGGTTAGGACGATGATGATTGATCTGCGTTTTAGCGATGTACTCACTTTGATAAGTGCAT
>JACZSS010000658.1 GCA_022574115.1 Candidatus Heimdallarchaeota archaeon
CGGAGATGTAATTTATTGTAGAATTAACGAATCGGCCGCGTATTGTTAGCGTAGCTGCTCAGTGAAATCCAGCCGATTTAGTTTATCTCATATATGACACCGGTGTTATCTATGGATTATCAGTCTGGAACACTGGAACTAAACAGCATTTCCGTATAACACTTGATAACTTTGATTTGAAACTCGATCAACTCTTTCTTCTTGCAAGGTCCTGTATTTCATGCCATGAATTCTAACTGCCTGCCCGACATGGTGGATAACGTGCATAACTGATTGTCCAATCCACTCTTTGAGTATCACTGGTTTACCTGATAGCGGGGATTCAATTTCATGATCTAAGTCCTGATAGGAAAATTTGGATACCTCTTCTGCAAAAGCATTGACACGATCCTCATATAATGTGATTAACTCTTCAGTTGTCGTCAAGTCAGATCTTCGAGGTAGATCAAACGTATTAAATTTCTTCGAGTTATCCTTAAAAATTTCAGTGGCTCTATAGAGGGCGTTCAGTCCATGATAAAAGATTTCACCCGCAGAATAATCGAAATCATTGAGAGGCTGTTCAAAAGCTTCGTCAGAAACGTTCTTTGAAGTTATTGTCCACTTTACAAAGTTAAAATGTGATTGTAATGGTAGCGTAAGATCTCGGCTTTCCATAAATTATCAACCACACTAATTCTCTTTAAATATGTCATTACCAACAGGTAATCGGTTGGATACGATCTAAAACTTGGGAGTAAAAATAGCATCAATTTCTCATATCATCGAAATAATACAAATGAGACCGTAAATCATTTAGATTTGTTTTGCGACGGATAAAACCTTGTCGTTGAAGCAATTGTAATGAGCTCCTCAGTGTCTTCTGATTTTGAATCAACGTTTCTTTACTTAATTCGGTTAGCGTCATTGGATTATCTGCGGTTCGTAGGATGTGTAAAACGAATTTTGCGGATGAGGTTAACGAATTCGTATCCTCAAATGAGATTTTATTCTCCAATTTATTTTGTATGGTGTCCTCTTGATCTAAGTTTGGGAGCTTAATGAATACAATGTGATTGGGGTCCCTTTGTATCCTAAACTTCGTCGAGTGTGTCTGTATCCGTCTATTATCAACGTTAACAACAATCGGCATTTTTGTTTCAACAACTTCCACGTCGATTTCTGAACGATTAGAAACTATAAGCAGCCTAGATAGTGAATTTCTCGAGGCAATGGTTTGAATTTGAAAAACCTCAGAATTTGTTTGAATTATAGCACCTCCTAAGTTCAGACTCATCGCTGTTGAACCTGTTGGCGTGCTTACTAGCAGCCCATTTGCCGAATCTAAATTTGGATAAATTGAGCTCTGATCAATCAAGAGATCATAACGCATTCTTACATTTGTGACGGATGATGAAATGTGGATGTCATTTAACGCAGTCAGTGGAGAATCATCTGCATCATCCACGAAAATGAGAATACGATCTCTTGGATCTATAGTGTACTCATTCCGGTTGAGTCGCTCAAATGCCCACTCGAGTTGCTGAAGTTTGATTTGGGCAAAATAGGATGTATCACCCGGAAGTTCTACCGTTATCAATTTTGGTGGATTTTTATATTGACTGGATATCGAAAGTACATCATCATCTCCAAAACAAAGCAAAAATTGAATATTCTCTAGTTTGATGCGTATGTTTTTCTCTAACCTTATGGCCTCCAAATCAATTTTCTGCTCCAATTTAACTCGGTCGAAAGTTTCAAGAATTAATTTCTCTTCATATTCCGTAATATGCTCGGATATGAAATAGCCAAACTTCATCTTATCACCCTGCATCTCTCGTACCCTGAGTCTTGATTGCTCTAAAAAATGATTTTCGATCATAAATTATAGATTTGAGTTGAGAAATTATATTATCTTTTCATTAACTGTTATAAATGTTTGATCCAACTTAGTGTTAGGAATTTATTCGGTTTGTATGATAAGGATTAATCCTCATTAATTCCTAGTCGGCACACCAATAGAAAGACATCCGAGCTTTCACGAGAATAAGAACCGAAGTGAGGAAATGATATGAACGAAACTCGTTTGGAAATACTTAACGCGATCGCCAATGGCGAAATGACCATCGAAGATGGTAATGAAAAACTGACAAAACTTGAAGACTCAAGAGTAAGAAACTTCTCATCAGGTGCTTTAGAAGGCAAGTACTTAGAAGAAATAATCTCACGTATAACTCCCTTTGTCAAATCAGAAATGATTATGGATCTTCAATCTCGAGGAAGTGTGACTCACCGAGAACTAAAACTGATTATTGTGGATAATATATCCCCTGAATATTTG
>JACZSS010000064.1 GCA_022574115.1 Candidatus Heimdallarchaeota archaeon
GAAGTCAAGAATGCGTCGTCGATTTTAGTAAACATTAATTATTCAGGTAACAACGCAATCAAGGACTTGACAGCATCTATAGTGGGAAACACTTTTGCCACATCACCGGGTAGAGGATTACCTAAAAGGAATACTCGGTGTAGTTTAGGATTATTTTGAAAGTGACGTTTTCTAAGATTGGTTAATTTATTGTCCTTGAGATGTATCTCCCCAAGTTCAGGGAGTTTATCAAATATGCTTTCAGGCAATTCTGAAATCTGATTTTTGTAAAGTTTGAGCTCCTGTAAGCTTCCCAAACCATCAAATACACCCTCCGGCAGTTGAGTCAACCCAAAGTTGCTCAAATCTACCCAGATTAGCTTATCATTTTCGAATTTAGTCGTCGAACCGTTAATATTTTTCTTGGTTAAGACCTCTTCATATTTATTTTCAATCCCAAGCTTGATCAGAGCTGCTTTAAGATTTTTTCGATCATCCATATGAAGTGGTCAAAGACCTCTTGTAAAAAACTCTATGGTTTTTGAATCATTTTCTTCTTCTTGTTAGACTATAATTGATGAGGAACAAAGAAGAAACTAGCATAATTAAGTTAGCTTTAGATCCAGATTCATCATTCGAACTAATGCTTGAATTGTCTTCATGCAAATAATATGCAGTGTTGCCATTGATTGAGTAAATTTCAAAGTGTAACTCGAAATTCCCTATTACAATATTAGCCTCAATTAATAGCCGATTCTCTTGGTCATATGTCAATTCGGTTAACTGGAAACCATCAACAAAACTAACTCGAGTTGCAATTATTGTCCCATTCAACGCATTTTCCTCAACATCCATTTCCAATCCCGCTTCGACATCTTCTAACGCATCAACAGCTTCACTAATGGCTAACCAGCTGTTGTTTGCCACAAATCCTAAACTGTAACCTAATGACCAATAACCTAATGCCAAATTATTCTCAATTTCGGAATCGAGAATGTTGCTGAAACTAACATTGCCAATCTGAATGTCAAGATGGGTCTGTTCATCTTGGATATCTGCAATTGTCACATTAATTATTGTTCCATTCAGAACATGGTATCGTGATTGTGCAAAATTTACATCAAACCAACCGTTCTCTGTTTCACTTGACAGTAATATCACATATTGGACTTTAACCTCCCCACTAAGGTCAAATCCATGTCCTTGTCCATTTATTGATCCAAGAAGGATAATGACCAGAAATAAATATTTTGTAGGTGATTTCACCTATTTTTTCTTCGAAATCTCTTTTTTAGGTTTTTTGACCTATAACATTTAAAACGAGGTAGAACCTAATCCTAGTGACTAAAAGGCTCAGAACAGGATTTTTGTGATCATGTATGATGGTAAAGTGATAAATTCAAAATACTCGATTCCAAAGGTTGTACTCTGCCTCTTTCTGTTATCACACAAAAGAATGGGGAGGTATCAGTTATCCGAACTTCTCGATTTAAGCTTGGCAAAAACGAGGGCCTTGTTGCAGCTATTGACAAAGAAAAATATCACACAAACCAGCGGTCAATCATCTGGAAGAAAGGGTACTCAACTAACCAGTTTGGGAAATAAAATCTGCAACAAAATACTTGAATTTGCAACTATCGATTTTGAACTCCCACATTATATAGGTGAATCGTTGCAAATTAAAAAAATGGATAGGCGAGTAGGTTTTATCCGCATTGATCAAATCGACACCACGGGTATTTACGAGAGAGACATTGCTATCCGGAATGGAGCAGAAGCCGCTATTTCTTTGTTGTACGACAAACAAAAATGGATATTTCCTGATGGTTTCGTGGCTGGGGACGAATTTAAGCCACTCAACCACAATAAATATAATTTTGCCTCTATTGTGTCAGGAACAAATCTCGGATCAATTTACAATGCTTTGGTTAACATTATCTCATTCCACTTAATGGACAAACTTTCCAAAATCTTGTCCGAATTGCTGGAACAATAATTTTTCAGTCCAGCTTCATATCGGTTTTTGGTAAACGATTCAAGCGAACTTGATTATCTTTTTCTATCCCTCTTATCAGCCAACGTTGTGTCGTACAAACCACCTCTGTTTCCAAAGAAAGAGGGGAAAACGGGCGGTCATGCTCACAGAAATTTACCGGAAGGTAGTGTAGAAATTGAGCATGGAAGAAAAGGATTTTTTGGTCCAGTATCTCACCTATACAAGACTAATCATCCAACTGATTGGACCAGAATTGAGGGACCATTAAGGCATCACTCATTTGATTTTAATAAGTTAAAACCAACTGATCAAGATGATCCTGACGGAATGCCAACCACAGTCCTGTACAATCATCAAATTAAGATTTCAATCTCTAGAAGATCGGAGGAATGTCCGTACTACTTCAGAAATGGTGATGGAGACGAAGTTATTTTTGTGCATCGCGGTAGTGGTAGGTTCGAGTCAGATTATGGAGATATGGAATTCACCACAGGAGACTATATTGTTATACCCCGAGGAACTTCCTACCGATTAGTTCCCTCAACCAATGACAATTTCTTCCTCATTATTGAAGCAACGGATTCAAGTTTTGAGATCCCAGATAGGGGTTTACTTGGACCTACAGCCCAATTTGATACAGCGATGGTTGAAACACCAAAGCTCACCGATAATCCAATACGCCCCAATGAGGAATGGGAAATCCGAGTAAAGAAATATGAGAAAATTACCAAGGTTTTCTATCCATTCAACCCAGTCCAGGATACTATCGGATGGCATGGTACGGTAACACCTTGGAAAATCTCAATTAACGATTTCCAACCGATTGTTAGTCCTAGCTACCACCTTCCTCCCAGTGTCCACACGACATTTGTGGCGAACGGATTTGTGATCTGTTCCTTTGTCCCCAGACCTCTGGAATCCCCTGACGTGCTTCGAATTCCATTTTTTCATTCAAATATTGAATATGAGGAGGTTTTATTTTATCACGACGGTGACTTTATCAGTCGAGATGGTATAGATGTGGGCAATGTAACCTATCATCCACCGGGGATCGTGCATGGACCTCAGAAAGCTGCATTTGAAAATGTACAAAATAATCCCGAAAAGACGCATACGGAAGAAAAGGCAGTGATGATAGACACAAGAGCACCTCTTTTCATCACAGATGAGGCGAAGGCTTGTGAGAATCCAGATTATTGGAGGTCATGGCAAGTCGATTAAAAATTAATTAAAATTAGGAATTATTACAAAATTTACATTCTGTAAGGTACGAGAGCAAATTGTTTATTAGAGATTCATAAGATAATTTTCATTGTAATCATGGTCTACAGTGAGCAATTATACGGATTAATTGCATATCTGTTTGAGGTTTTAAAGAGTCATGAGAAATTTTTCATTCGTGAAAGAATTTATCTAGGTCAAGGAAATCATTTTGGTGACGGTTTAAAGCCGGTTCATGAAAAATATGATCGCGTAATGGACAAACTGATGGATATTTACGCTTTGAGCCTTAAAGAGAACTCATCACAAATAAAGGAATCTTTAGAAAGTTTACACAAAACACTCCAAATGTTCACCAACGAAACAATCACAGATTTGGACCGAACGGAAATTTCGAAATTAGTTGATATAAGCAAGATAGAGGTAGACGAGATTGAATCAATTTTATCCAAAACTGAAAAATTGGATCCTGAAACCATTGAATCAGAGGAAGCGAAATCAGCCAATCGGGTCCAGGAACTACAGGAAAAAATAGAGGATAATCTTGCCCAAGTAAAATTAAGTTTCGAGTGGAAACGAAATGAAAGTGTCCTGAAAACAACGATTGATGGGAGAGAGCAACTAGAGGCCATTTCTGACCTTTTAGAAAGTATTATTCTGCGTATTTCAGACGTTGGAGGTATTGAGTTTCTCGAACTATTGGCCAGCATGGCAACAACTATACGGGATTTAGCTGCTCGTTCATTTGAATCAATCCTTACCAATGTTTCATTATTTAATAGCATTATTACACTATTAAGCCAAAGTAATCGGGTGATATTTGACCAGATCTCAGACAAGAACATCACTCCTGATGGACTCAAATTAGATATTGAACATAAAATGAATACTGGCAGAATTTCATGGTTAGCAATATTTCATGATGAAATCATGGCAGAACAGAGAACAGACAAATCATTGATTAAATTTGTTGTGAAGTTAGATGCACTTTCTCGAGATCCGAGGGAAGAATTCCTGTGGACAATGACCTCGGTTGCTCGAAGTAACAATAATGAGGAATTAGAGAACGTATCTGCCGGCTACGCAACCCTAGCCAGTAGTTTGCTTGGACTCGTCAATCAATTAGAGGACACTGGGAGAATTGAGCTCGCTAATAAAATTATTGAATTCAATGAAATTACCTCGTTGGACGCAATTGAAGATATAGAAGAGCTTTATAAACCAAAAAGTATTGATTTTCAGCACTTAATTAGAGCCATTAATTCGAAATTACTAGATTTAAAGGACCTAGCAACTCAACTGATTCTTTTTGACGATCTTCGAGATTCTCTTTTCCAAATAATTCAATTCACCGATATGGATGCAAATATTCAAGATCCCGCTCAGCTGGATCAATATCTTAGTCAAATTGGGACTTAAGACTCGCTAGGTGAAAAAGCGATTTAAGACTGTCTCTAATAAACCATCTATGGAATTCTTAGTAGAAGACGGATTTCGACAAATACAGGTAGGTAAGGCTTACTGGAATTCGTTCATTGAAAAGTCTAATTTCGAATTTGGCGTAATGAGAATATTACCCGGACAAATTGACAATCAAAATCCACATGCTAGCGATGAAGTGTATTTTATTCTCGAAGGAAATGGTATCATGGAGATTGGTAACCACGAATATGAAATTAACCAAGGAAAAATCTTCTATGTCGAAAAGGGAATCCATCATAAATTCAAGGATAACTCTGAGACAATTATCGCTTACTATGCTCTTAATTAAATAGGACAATATCGATCGATGTTAGCACAGTAAGATCGTTAAAACTGATCAGTGAAACTCTCAATATACTCCAATTTATGAAAAAACTTGATTAAGCCGTTCGTTTCTAGGAAACCTGTTGGAAGCTGAAAAAACAATAAGTATTGAGGATGGTAAGAAAATCGCCTATCGTGTCGTTGGGGTAGGTTCAAAGCCGATAATTGTGTTTTTGTCCGGCTCGGTTTTCAATTACAAGCAGTTTGATCCCGTGTTTCTTCAAGAAATTAAGAAATTACTACCAGATTATTCTTTTCTATTTTACAATTACATTGGGATAGGAAATTCATCTCCACTTGCCGGGGATTTTGATTTTATCAAAATAGCCAAGCAACACATCGCCCTTCTGGATGCCTTAGGAATAGAGTCCGCACATCATTTTGGATACTCGAAAGGTGCAGTCATAGGTTTGTTAGCAGCAGTATTTGGACCTAAACGTATTAAGAGTCTTGCGACCTATGGTACTCCAAATTTGGCCGAGGGTAACAATGAGATCACAAAATCCCAATATTCCAAACGCATACAGCATCTACGAAGCATCACCGGGATTTGGGAAAAACAGGTAGATGACAACACATACAAGTTGCTTTATGATACCTTCTATGTTCCGGTTATCTTTAATCAGGACGTAAATCATCTTTCATTCAAAAATAAAATTAAGAGCCGCAATATTAGAAAAGCTCTCAAACCAATGTTAATGGGTACTTTAATTCACAACATCGTGAAGTTATTTGAGTATTATCAACGGGAGATCACAGAGGAGGAAAAGCAAAACTATATGGAGAAAATGAAACAGATAGATCTACCAGTGTTGTTGATGCATGGCGTGTTAGATAGTCTCATTCCGTTAGATACTGCCAAAGCCTTAGGAAAAATGATCCAAAACTCTAAGTTCATAGAATTTGAGGAATTAGGTCATACAAGCCCATTACTCGACGGTGGAGAGGGAAAAAAGATTATGCAGAATTATGCAAAGTTTATCCATGAACTTTGAAACCATTGGATATGTATATTTTGGAGATAATGTGTTTATTAAAAAGTTGCATCGATTCTACCTCTCGAAAAATGGTCAAGGGAAGCTATTTGCTTGTCTAAAACTGCCAGATGACGGTACGAATTACAGAACACTCTAGAGCCAAGTCGTAATTTTGTTGTCTGCGATACTGCCATAAGCATGGCTGCAAAGCATTCATAACTAATCAATTATTACTGCTTGGGGTCATTATAAAATGATCTTAAAACCATCCATCGGTTAAATTGTACGGATACAATTTTTGTAACTATCCTAAGATGCTACAATAGGGCTACCGATATGAGCCCCACTCCAGATGCATATAGCTTCTGAAGAAAGTTGGACTTGAGTCTGCAATCCCCATCCTTCAACCGTTGTCTTCTGGTGTCAGAAGTGCCTTTCCTAGATTTTGTAGGCGTGGGGGTAATTTGAAAAACGAGGAATTACTCGTTTCTAGTTGAAGCACTCATTTCATTATTTAAACTGCTTAAGATTTGGCTGTTCGTCCGTACATTCACGATCATGAGTGAAATAATTTGTCTCGGTCACAGTAACAATTTGCTTAATTTCGTTAATGTTATAGCCATACTGGGGCTCTATCTGAATATTAAATTGTATCTTGTCGACATAACCTGATTACAGTTTGGAATAAATACCTTCGGTATTAGTGTATATCACTCTACATTAGTGCATAACTGTAGCTTTGCAACCCATTCACTAAAACTCTCCTCAAAGGAATAATTGAATTTGTACGGAAGCGTATTTTGCAATTTGTCAGTATTCAGAGACCTATCAATAATCAGAGTTTTAACCCGGTAGCCAGAAATTCCTCTTTCATTTGATTCATGTTGTAGTTTAGCCTTAATGTCTGCAAAGAAGCCAATGATTTTTGCAACAAATACCGGAATTGTTCGAGCATACGGAGGATCGTCCCCTGTTGAATTGCCAATAAAGTTTACTGCGTCTCTCCAAGCAATTTTTTCATGCTGAACGTTAAAAGACTGATTTTCAAGTCCTGCAATAGAACTGAGTTTTATGATCACTTCAGACAAATCTCGAGTATCAACAAAACCAAATTGACCGCTTCCAATCAGAATCATTCTTCCATCCCGTATTCGTCCAAAGATCTCTTGGAAGAAGTTTTTATCATTTGGACCTCCTATGAAGGGAGGGCGGATAATTAACCAGTTAAGTGCTGATTCTTTCACGAGTGCCTCTTGTTGCAACTTAGATTTTCCATATTTCGATCTAGGTTTTTGACTATCAACTTCTTTGAAATTTCCATTCGTTTTGAGCTCATATGTGGCTATGGAGGAAATAAGAACAAATTTGCCAACGCCTATTTGTTCAGCTTTTTCTATTAATTTTTTTGTCTCTCCGATATTGACATTATTTAAAATATCATCAGTCCCGCCTGTTAGTGCTGCTGCACAATGAAACCAAGTCGCTTCTTTACTACCCCACCCATCCAACTTGGAGTACTCGCTAGAACCTTTATTTAAGTCAAACTCCATAATTATGTTACCGTATCCCTCAAAATGAGCTAGCGTTAATGAGTGCCGCCCGAGTGCCAAGATAGAGCTCGATTCAAATTGTGTGGATAACGTTTTGACTATTGATTCGCCTAATAAACCGGTCGCACCCGTTACCACAAATTTCATTATCTGAATTAATTTGATTGATGTCGTATTTTCAATCTTCGTTTATGATTCCTCATTAGTCGACCCCCGACTAAGAATAAACCAACCATCCCAATGGTGAAGCCAACTGTGTCATCAGTTGTACCAGTATCAGAAGTAGTTGGGGTCATAGAATCAGATGTTTCACCAATAGAAGTAGTAAATGTTTGAGAGCTCAAACTGGTTTCAGGAACGGATGATGAACTATCTTGACTACTTGAGCTCGAAGAAGTTGGTTGTGGAGTGGCGGTGGACGTTTCAAACGTTGTTGAAGTGGAATAGTTGTAATATGAAGTTTTGGTGGGTCCGTCAGTTGCACCGGGGGTCTATGCTAGGCAATTTTCCGGGTAAGTCCTATCGATTGCATTTCGCATTACTCCATATACAAACGCGTTATTGTATAAACATTCGTCAGATACTAATAAGCTTGCATTTTTACAGTAAAGATGAAACGTAACTGCTTGTTGGCTATGAGAAGTTCTCACCAGAGTCGCATTGATCTGTAATGTCCTACTAATCCTTCTAGCCCTTTGATCATTCTCCTCTTGATAGTTCAGGCAAGTCATCATCTAGCAGGGGTCGAGAATTCAACTCCATCCAGCCAGTCTCCCGATTGGCTAGGACAATCAGCAAGGTATCAGGATTAGTCTTCATCCATTCGACTACCATAACCATAATTACGGTCTATGCAAATTCAATGGTTTCAATTACATTAGCAACCTCATCTCTAGCATGCCCTGCTCTATCAATATGGCCACCTTCAATCATCAAGAAAAATCCCTGCTCATTTTTTTCCAGCTGCAAACATCAAAATTTAATCATTTTGGGAACGTAATATCTCTAGGTGGCATTGTTTATCCATAAATACAGTAATATTTTGATGTCGTTTAGTAATTGATAGAATCGGGTAATCGCAATAATTCTCTGAGGTTTGGGTTCTAGCAAATGTTCGTCCTTTATCTGCCCCTAAAAGTAAAATGATAATTTCGTTTGCCTTGAGAATAAAATTTGGTGTCAGACTAACTCTATTCTCGTTAAAATGCTCAACGAAAGTGTGTAGGACTTTATTATCCAGATCATCAAAAGAATTAAGATATTCATTATTTTGGGGGAACAGTGAGGCTGTGTGTCCATCAGTGCCCATCCCAAGTAGTAAAATTGTAGATTTTGAATCGACTCTTCCGAATAATTGATCCAACCTAGAATGATAGAGTCTTGCACTTTCAGAAATGTCTGCAACCTGATTAACAAGTGGAATAGAGGAAAAACTATATTTCTTTGGATCGCTAATCTGGTTAATCAAAGTCTTGATAATCATCTTTTGATTGCTTCTCTGGCTTTCTTGATCCACAAATCGTTCATCGACTTGAAAAAAATTGACTCGATGCGTTATGTCGTGATTCTCAATTAATAGACCCAGTTTTTCATAGAGGGACCGCGGAGTCATTCCACCGCTCAAACCAAGGTTCACGCTGTGTGTTGATTGTAG
>JACZSS010000659.1 GCA_022574115.1 Candidatus Heimdallarchaeota archaeon
ACGACTAAACTCCACACATTGTTCAAGCATAACGATAATTCACAAATAGGGATCAGGTATCTGACATTATCTCAAAACAGTCTCATTTTTGTCAAGAACGAGAAAGAACTGATTTCTTACGATTTTTCTGAGGAAACTTCACTTGTACTTGTCGCGGATCTGTCTTCTAAACTTGATCTGGACTATGCCTCCATATTTCGAAATAGTCGTGTAAACAATAGAGCGAAGATGTATTTAATCAATGAGCATTTTATTCTCATGCATGCAGACACGATAATTGATGAACGAACTGAAGGTGGTGGTGGAACTGTTTCAATTTCAGCTGGGACAGTTTTTCTAGCAGTGGCATCTAGCTGGTCAATTAAACGAAAATTGGCATGACGTAACTAGCCGGCATCATCAAAAAAATGATCAATAGTGAATAATAGGATCGATGATATGGGACTGGATCGATCGATTTGCTAACAGCTTAGTGATACGTTCGTTCTCTGTCGATCGATCATTTCAAAGAATTTGCCTGTTTGAGGGATTCAGTAATTTAAGCCATATTGAAGTTTACGAATTTCGTAATGCGTAATTGGATGATAATACGCACCTGATAAATCTAGATGGTCTAGATGTCAAAGTGGTTATAACCCCACAACGAAGAAATTCAGACTGAATTGGTGATTCAATCGTTGTATTACATAAAATTGATGAATCGATTTGTGTCCGTCTTATGTAAAATAAAATTGATCAAAACCTTCAAATAAACCTGCCATAGTTAGTTTTTGATGAGTAATAACAGTCACAAAAGAGTAGTTCAGGGATACGTAGAGGCAATAAATAATGAGGATTGGGAAATGCTGGAAACACTTATCCATGATGACTTTCATGATGAGGTGCCCATTAGCCCATCTCGTGCACAGTTTAAAATTAATCCTACCTTAGAATTTATGAAGCTCTTGCACTTCGACGAAGATCTTATTGATGAGCTTCAAAGGCATAATACAGGTACAATGGACAAAACAATACACATTGAATCTAGAAAGATCGTCAGTCGTTGGCTAACAGATTGGCAAATTACTGACATGATAGCAGAAGACGATAAAGTTTGGGTCTCTCGCGTGGCAACCATTCGAGATCCTCTCAAACTCAATACTGCATTATCCTCTACCATGAAGTTCATGTTCAAAGATAAAAAAATAATAGGTGTTGAAATTTCAGGCCGGTATCTTAACTCATTGATTCAATATGGTCGTGTAGTAGTAGAGAGAAGTAAAAAAGATGAAATAGCTCATTACATGCTAGCACTACGTAATCTTGGTATTATCCCACCAGACATTCTAAATTAATTCGTAAATCGATAGAGTTGATAGAATTTAATCATCGATCTAATTGTCTTTGAAATACTTCTGCGCATGATGAATATGATCTTTATACCTAACAATTTTCCCAGATACTCGAGCATACCCCGAAATTAGTTGAGTTTTGATGCAATTAGCGTATCTATTCAAAAAATAAAGATCATTGATTTACCAGGATCGATCGAGAGATTGAGAGCTTTCATATGGCAACTGGTCTTTTTGTTCAGAAATTATTACTTATACATGCATTTAATGTGAGACGAAGTCGGACTTGAATATTGCACTTCAGCCCAAATACCTGTTCTTGCTCTCGTTTTATTACTTCTGATCTTTCCTTTTAGTCTAGTTCAAAGCAATATCTGGTGGTTATTGAACAACAGATAGTCGAAATTGGTAAAATTAGGTTTTTGATTTTAACTAAATCGAGTAATGAAGGACCTTTCAAGTACTCCATTAGTGAAGTAAATGCACTTCAACTGTTTTCAATTTTATTTTTCTCTCATCTTTATTTTTGTCTTTTTTCTTTGGAATATTTTTGGAAGATAAGGGGCGCCTACACTGGGGACACCTACGGGTTTGTTAGGTTATTTGCATTTTGTGGGTTTTTTACATTTGACAATAATGGGTTTTATGGTATACTCTAAGCAAAGAGGAGGAAACTAAAATGATACCAGCTACTATACAAATTTCCGAAAAATTTAAGAAAATAGATACCAAAGATCTGGATGAAAGAAGTAGGTTGCATCTAGGTAAAATTAAAGGAGAATATCTCAGATATTCAATATTTAAATCCGACAATGGAGATATTTTACTAAGACCCTTAGTTGAAGTACCCGCTTGCGAAGCATGGTTTTTTAAGAACAAAAAGGCCGTTAATTTTGCTGAGAAAAGTCTAAAAGATGCAGCAGAAGGCAGGGTCAAAGAACTTGATACAAATTCCTTATAAAATTGGAGCTGTTGTTGTTTA
>JACZSS010000065.1 GCA_022574115.1 Candidatus Heimdallarchaeota archaeon
GCCCGGATGGCGCGGGACGATTCGGGAGTGGTGGGGTTCGCCCTGATTATGGTGGTGTCGGTGGTCATCGGCGCGGGATTCGGTGTATTCGAGCGGCATCACGTCGACGGTGATCTCGCGTTTCTTGAGATCGTCGATGATTCGATCCTTTTCTGTATCATTAACTGTTTGAACAGATTCTGTTTTGGTGATCACCTCCGAAGCAAGACTTGTAAATCTCTGATTTTGATCCTCTATCACGGATTCAAAGTTTGACTGGGAGCTCGAAGCGGTTTCATCAATTTTAGCTAATAGCGCCCGTGAGGAAGCGTGCATATCTTCTTGGAACTTGGTTACCAAGCTCTCGGAAGCATTTTCCAAATCTTTTTGGGCATTACGGATTGAGGTTGCAGTTTCATCTAATGCCGATTTTAAATTTCCAACTGGTAGAAGTGCCGCATATCTTCCCTTCAGACCCGGAACCTCCCGAATTAATCCCTTGTTAATTAATGACGTAATGGCAATCTGCAAGTCTTCGATGGTCATACGAGTTACTGCACGAACTTCACCAAAGTTTAATTGACCACTAACAAGAATGGTATTATACAGCTTGCTTTCGTTTTCAGTAAGGTTTAGAGGGTTTTGATTACTCATATGCTAACAAAATCAAAATTGGCTTTTGTCATTTAAGGAATTAGTCGAGAACCTGATTGAATCATTGATGATGTTCTAAGAACTCGCAGTTGTTTACTATGCTAAAATCAATAATTTTAATTAATTATTTCCTAAACTACAAAATTGCAATTAAACAATGTATTCTCTCACATATTGAACTCCTAAAACAATATTCATTGACAGGAGCACTACCAGAATAATCTGAAATTCAGGATAAACTCCTGTTATCTCGATCGTTACCAGACCCAGTTCTGAAGAGAGTATCTCTATTATATACCAGCCTGGGTCCAAGTCGTTAAACTCAGTATTAGAAAAGAACATAACTTCATAAATTAACTCTGTCGAATTGTCTTTTAAATTCAGTTTCCATATTGTTGCGGTCGATTGTGCTGAAAAATCTGCCTTCAAAATAATGGTGGGTGAATGTACATTTAACAGAATCTGTGATGGCGTATTTTGGATGACAATTATTTCCTGTGATTCATCAAACATTGGTGTCAGGGTGACTAAACTAATCAGAAATGTGGTCAATATGACATGGCTAATTCTCATATTGTCACCCTCAGAGATGTATGTCCCTATTGACGTGAATCAATAACGTGATAAAGTATAATAGTCCACTTATCGCAATTCCACCTCCTAAAGAGATGAAAATATCCTGATCTAGGAAATGATAAGCGGGTTGAAGGATTTTGTGCAATAAATTGTCTGGACTATTGTTAAATACTAAATTAAGCCAAACAGAAATCATGAATGTCAAGGCAGATAATTCAGGATTTCTGATAACTTCAGAAATAAAGAATGAAAATGATGTGAGGAGTGCAATGTAGATGATGCTTAAGACCAAAAGCTGGATATAGGCCGATGGTGGTAAAGAAACACCTCCGGGAAAATAAAGTAAATAGATTCCGACAGAAAGACTCAGGCTTAAATATCCTATAATGATGATAAATGAACGGAAAAGGAATCTTTTACGTTCAACTCCCTGAGTTAACCAGTAGGCATAGCTACCATCTCGCTGAATGATAGACCATCTATAACAAAGCAAAAATGCCATAATCAGGGAAATTGAGATTGTAAAACCCCCGATGAATTGTTCAATTTGAATTTCTTGATTTTTGTGAACAATATCCCATCTTTCACCATCCGCCAAAACAGATTTCTCTGAAAGAACAAATGAGATAAACCCTGCAAATATTGGTATAACCAGATAAATTTGTGGAGTTCTGCTTGGAAACATCAGGTACTGAACTGCAATCCCATTTATCTTATTTTCATGCATTGAACATTTTCTCCAGTATTTTCTGTAATTTATCAACTGCATTAAATGACAGAATTGTGTTCCCAGTCTGAGTATATTTTTCCAGCAACGTCCAAATTGAAGCGTCTGCAAACATGGTTATCTCAACGCCTAAAAAAGTCTCATCGGTTGAAAAATTCATTTTTGCCTTCTTTAACAGCTTCACCAATTTCTTTGGATTGCTTACTCGAATAGTATATTCAAGAACTGTTGTGTCGGTAATTGAGGCATTAAACAGATTTTCACCCTCCTTAAGGATGAGCACCTCCTCCGCAAACAGGCGTATTTCTTCCAAACGATGAGAGGCTATGATCACCTTACAACCAGTAAATTGAATTTGATCTTTCATCAATTTTAGAACTTTTGCTCGTGCTATGATGTCTAGGAAATTTGTAGGTTCATCTAAAACCATAAGATCTGGGGTTCCATAAAATAAGGGAAGGAGGGCGATTTTTCTCTGTTGTCCAGCTGATAGCTCTTTGATTTTCCAAGCACCTTCAATATCCATTATTTGCTCAATATCTAGATTTGACCCAATGCTGCCATGAGTATTCTCAAGACGGATCATCCAATCATCTACCGTATAATTTCTTGGTAGTTGTGGATAGTCTGGAATAACTCTAATATTGTTGAAATTCGTGCTCAGCTCAATACTGCCTGAAGTAGGATAAATGAGACCTAAGAGTAATTTTATCAGGGTAGATTTACCACTTCCATTGGGACCTAGTAGTCCGAGATAGGATGTCGTTGTCTCGAAAGTTAGATTATCAATTGCCCTAACATCACCGAATTTTTTTGTTAAATTTTTGCAACTTAACAATACTTCATTTTTATCTCCTGATGGGTCAAGAGTAATAGGTTTTGGATTCCATATAGATTTAATCGAAGACTTTAGTTCCGAAATAGAAAAATTACCCACCATAATCTTGTAAGCTGAACCTGAAGATATTATTTCTTAAATATTCTTTGAAGAGTAGACTACGCCCGAACTAAAATCTCGTTAGAATAAGCGATTATGATAATTTTAGAAATTTGATCCATTGGTAAATTCTTTTCTTTAAGAAAGCCTATGATTTTATTTATTTCTCCCGAAGACACATTAGGGACTTCCTTCAATATCGAAATTCCCGATCGAATATTCCGTCTGATTGATTTGATTTTCATAATCCTGTCAATATGTTGGGTATTTATCTTCAGGGGATAGTTGATGCCAATTTTCAATGTCGCTTCTTCCATCATATCAAACACATCTTCAACTGGGATCAAATTTACTCTTTTTGCATCTTCGATATCTGACCCAAATAAGAGCTCAATAAGTTCCACCGCTCTATCTACCCCCTGCTGGATGACCTTGGGGAGAGGACTATCAGAAATTATAGTCATGGCGCAATACGCCCCTTTGCACGTTGTTATGTGGAACCCACTTCGTTGGATTGTTTCGAATCGTTCAGTTCTAACATTTGATACTTCATCCATGAATGAAGATATTGCCGTGGTCAGCCCGGAGATCAGATCTACTGAGATTCTCTCGGAAGAGAAAGTTTTGTTATAGAAGGGAATGCCCGCACTATTTCTTATGATCACTGCATTGATACTGAGTAATGCTTCGAGTTCTTCTTGCGCAGTTTTTGACTCTCGGGTAATTTGCTTTTCCCACTCTTTTCTCCTGGTTTTGATTTTGCGAATCAAAAATACGAGTATGGCTAAGGTGACGATAAAGATTGCGAACAGAGTGAACACATCCGTTCCAGAACCGATATCGAAACCGAGGTTTACAAAAAATTGTTGAATGAAATTCAATGAGGGATCAACGATTGTTGGAAACTCACTTGAATCAATCTCAACAGATAACGCAGCAAATTGTCCACCTGCCTCTATCCGGACTGTTATACCCTGAATTTCTCGGACGTCGGTTGTTTCACTCTCTGTCAGAACAATTGTTGCAATTCCTCCGGAATTTGTAGATGCACGCTTTGTTATAGTTATCGTTTCTCCACCCTCGTCTCCATCCTCGTAAACGAGACTAATCTCAAAAGTCACGTTAACTCCTTCAGCAGTTCCAGTTTTTGGGTTATACGTGGTTGTTCTTTGTTGTTTGTTATCGTAATATAATGTTGCACTTATGGTATACTCTTCGTTTTTAACCAACTCGTCAAGTGATTGAATTTCAATTCTCAGATTGTGAGGTAATACATTTACCATGATTAGTAAACTTTTGTTTTCATGGCCTCCTTTGCTAAAGAATATCACCCACTTGAAAGATCCAGGAAGAACTGAAGTGTAATTGAAAATTAATTCCACTGACCCATTTTGTGCACTGGTTGCCTGAAATGATGCGTAGACCTGATCATTCTCAAGATCCATCGAATCAACATCCATCAAGAAGGCTGTAATGTTTGCTTCAGATATACTGTCTCCAGAGCTTGTGTTCCAAGTATATATCGCAATTTCGACATCTCCTTCGTACACATTTGTGATTAATTCAAACTCCACTACTGCAGTTTCTGTAACGCTGCTGCTCTTGACAGTTATGGTTACCGATCTAGTGATTGAATTGTCTGCTTTATCAAAAATCGAAATTTCGAAAGTGTGTTCTCCAATAGACAAGCCATCAACGTCAATGATTATTGGATCATTGGAAATCCAACTATCAGTCTTGTAGATCTGGCCGTTTAAGGTGATTGAATAATTTCTAGGATTAAGATCTGTCACGGTCCAAGAAATCGTATTTCCAGTGTCTCCTTCAAAATATCTGAAATCCGCCTGTGTGGGTGATACGAGCACTGGGGCTGTGGTATCTTCAACTATTATAATAATTGTCGAGCTTTCTGAATTACCAGATTCATCATAAATTACTAGTATAATGGTATGCTTACCAAGCCCTATATTATCAAAGTTAAATTCCAATAATTCGCTATTGTTCCAAGTGCCATTATCGATCTTCATGCCATCGACGAATAATTCATAAAATGCTGGATGACTGTCAGATGAATTCCATGGACCGACATCGAATGATGTTCCATCTTCAAAACTTGAGAGATCGGCAGGCTCTAGTGAAAAGGTAGGCAGAGTTGTATCTATAAACTGAACTACATGGAGGTCGCTATGTTCATTGCCGTCTGTGTCGTTGACTGTTAATTGGAATTCATAGAATCCTTTAGACTCATCAATGTCAATTGTAATTGCTGTCCCGTTAATCCACATGCCACTGTCATATGAGGTGCCATTTCGAGTTACCTCCCATCTATCAGGATTATAATCTTTAGCATTCCATGAAAGCTGGTTGCCGCTAGAATCTTCAATAAAAATAACTGTATCCGGAAAATTGTAGATCATGGGATTTGTAGTATCGAGGACTGTAAATGAGTAAGTATCGTTGATTAATTCAGTAGTTAGTACTTCCCTGAAATTAGAATCTTGCCAGCGAACATCAAGATTATTCAGACCCAAAGTGAAACTGTTATCCCACTGGACATTTAGAAGATGTGATCCATCTCCTGGATTATAGGTAGAAGTAAAAGGAAAATCGACATCAAATATCACCGCTGACTTGTTGAAAATGGAATCACCTGTTACGTTGTAAGGAGTTACATTCAGGGTGATGTTACTTCCAAATTCCACGTCTGTTGGGAATGAGAAATTAGTCGATCCATTATGGTATACGATCAGTGTAAAATTTACAAAATCTGAGTGGATATTTTCCCAAAATTCAATTCCAACATTGTATGAACCAGGTCCTACTCCATCCACTGAAAATGAGGGTGTGAGTGAGCCTGAATATTGGTGATTTATGTTATCGGTGTGAAATCCGTCGTATGTTAGAGGAATCTCACCAAATTGCCATACTATGTTACCTGGAGTAGACCAAGTTCTGTTGTGACTCTGATCCAGCGTCTTCACCACGATATCAACTGAATTATCATCAATTATTTCGGTCGATCCTGTAGGGTCCAGCAACTCGATAGTTGTAATTGGTAAGACATCGAATTCTATAGCTGTAGCCCCAGCATGGGTGCCATTGTTCCATCTAAACTGAAATGTCCAGACACCAATAGTCTGATTGGGATCGAGATAGGTTGAAAAGTTAAGTAAGTTTGTAAAACTGAAATTTTCTGTGCTAACCCAATGATCTTCGTATGTTCCAACCGAATTATTTCCCCCAATACTTCCATCTTCTCCCCTTAAAGACGCATTGTATGACCCAGAGGTAAGTCCTAGGTTGCCAATATTAGTAATATTTGCATTGACAAGATCACCTTTATCTGGAATGGGATAAATTACTCCCATAAACCCAACACTGGAAACGACTGCTCCAGATCCATTGTTGACCTTAGTTTCAAAAACTGCGGTTTCGAGTAAATTTGAAGATGTGGCATTAATCTTGTAATCCCCATCGGCGACAAGCATGCGTACGGTAGTATTACCATTAGTTGCTGTGGTGTAATTAGCTGGATTCGTAAGTACAGTGTTACCTAATGACACACTAGTTATAGTAAAATGACTTGGAATGCTGAAATATTTATTCACATCAGAGTCAAATTTGTTGTATGTGTTTGTAAAGATTATTGACCAATTGATGAGTGCGAGCCCCGGTTGACTACTATACGTAATGTCAACGAAGTCTGTAATTGATTGAAACTTGATATAAGTAATATTTAGATTTGGTGTGAGCCCATTAACGAGTGCCTGATTGTATGATACGCGATAAGTAGTATCCACTGTTCGAGTGGTGTTGTCGATCCAAATTCCCGACGGTTGAACAAGCGTACCCGTATCACCAACTGGCACTGAAATACGAGTTTCGATACCATGTGGATCAAACTGAAAGATTGTGTCAAAAGAAACTGTATAATCAAGGTCGAACGGATCTCCCCAATCATTATCTGCACTGGGGGAAGGAGGAATATCTCCAGTATCTAAGAAATATGTGGGTCCGTCGTCAGTACCGTCTTGATCATCATATGACATCAACCAAGAGTTTTCACCAGCAGTAAAATAAAACGTGAAGAAAACAAACGCACCACTAGCATTACTAAATGTATTAGAAGTGCTAATTGACTGTGCGGTGGACAAACTAAATGCTAATGTGTCGCTTGTTTCTCCTCCACCCGCAGTCATGTAGGTATCCGTTCCAAGTTGAGTATCAGGAATAATCGCACCATCGCCTGCCCGTTGCTTTGCCGTCCATAATCCTCCTACAAAGCTCGATCCAGTAAGATCACCTAAGCTGTGTGTAGCTTCAATTGAGAAATCCTGAAGGTCCACTGTTATTCCAGAGTGATTTACCTGTGGTATCTGATAGCCCTGTACGAACATGATATCCGTTTGAACTCTTCGAAGAGTAATATTTGTACCAGTAGCGGCGTCTTCAATTGTGACTGATGTCTGATTGGTAAATATGTCAAAACCAAACAATAGTTTATTGTTCTGAATTCCATTTAGAGTTGATATTGTAATGTTATCATTAAATTGTTTAAAATCGGCCAATACCACCGTTTCATTCTCTTCATAAGTGAAGGTAATTCCCGATTCGGCATTAGTCGTCTCAAGAGCTAAAAGTGGATTCCCTCTTTCAACACCGTGAGTTTGTAGCCTTTCAAAGGTATTACTCACGATACCTTGTTTACTGTCAGCATTAATGATCTTAACTTCAATATCATTTACTTTGGTGTTTGAGAATTCGTACGGTGTGGAGGAAATTGAAGCTAGATCACTACCTCTATGAGGAGTTACTATGGATTTTGGATTAAATCCAATAAACATAGAACCGGTGATAATCAGTAATAGGATGATGACTCTTATGCTTGGAGCTAATCTCTTGAAAATATTAGTTCGATTCCCGGATACTTTAATCACCCTTTGACATTCTCGATTCAATCTCCCTTTACTCACTAATTAAATTAAATAATTTTATACTGTTCCAATTATTTAAGATTAAGTTTTGAAAATAATAATTTGTTTTCAAGCGATACGGGACGATTTTGTTATTCAATTTAGTTGACTCTTCCACTTGAATTAAGTTTCAATGGCTTAAATAATATTGTAAGATATGACTAGTAAGTGTTAGGTTCAAAGTATAATTCCTACATCATCTACATTTATGCCATTTTTTCAGTAATATTCTCATTCTTTTTCCCAGTTGTGAAATTTACACTTACGCTAAGAAATTCTAATCAAGAAAATGAAGTCACATTTGCGGAATTGTATATCAATAGGTCACTTCTAAAGCAACTTGCCTATAATCAAGGTGAGATCCAGCCTGGAAATTATCAGAGTGACTTTTCAATGATGTTTGTACTAACCGTTCTAACCTCTCTTTGTTTGGTCGTTCTCAGTGTATCCCTGGTAATAGTGATCACCCGCGGGTTCAACCATGGTAAATGGCATTTTATCGGGATCACCTTGTACTCCTTTTTACTGTTGATTATATATTTGAATGCTGTGGGTCTGGCAAACCAGCTCATCCCAATTACGCAGACCCAAACTGTGGGCAATCAAGGAGGTAATCAAGTTGATCTGACTACAAGTTATGATTCATCATTTTATGCCTTGTTAGTGAGTTTGATACTGTTATTGTTTTCATATCGAATTAAAATAGAAACTGAATTTCCTCATCATATTTCAAGTCATCGCCTCATTGACAGTCAAGTGATCTCTTGTGAAAAACTACCTTAAATTGAGACAACGTCTGGTTTCGTCGATTGACTTGGTCGACATTGGATTATGTTGAAAACTAGAACAATTTAAATTGATAAAATTGAATTCTGTGATCTTGGCATTTCGGCGATATAAATATTCAGTCAATAGTTTACGTGGTGGTTGCCTCTCTAGATTCTAGAAACAGAAATACTAGCAGGATTACCTCGATTACTTTATTTAAAAGGCTTGAATCAAGGTAACTACCGGGATGAAACAAAAGCCAACCCACTATAGAGCCAATGGTCCAACCTCCAAGAACCATTTTCAACCTATTTTTATTTTCTGCGATTGCTTTATATATAAATGCCGTCATTCCCGTTGCCCCAAAAGTATCATCTTTTCTATATGGAGGATTCACATAGTTGGATTTGCCCCACTCAACTTCCAATCCATTGTATCCGGCCGGTAAAGGATGAGGACAGGGATC
>JACZSS010000660.1 GCA_022574115.1 Candidatus Heimdallarchaeota archaeon
TAGTTGATGATCAATTTCTCGAGGTCCCTCACACCTCAATACTATTTGCTTGAAATCACTGTCTCTCATCAATTCCTGCTTGTTCTTCTTGCCATTTGTAATCCTTATCTCTTCAACGGGATTATGATCAATCACGTGGTGTTTAAACATCCATTTGAAGAAAATATTGAGGATGATCCTGTAGGTGTCCTTGGTTGATCTGTACTCAAACTGGTTGAGAAACTCTCAAATATCTATTTGAGTGGCATCTCTCATCCTAGATCCTCCAGCAAAACAAAACGCGGAAAATTGTCTTAATAAAGCCTTATAGCTACGTAAAATCGTTTTTGAGAGAGTGACTTTTAACTGTAGATAATACTCGATGAGTTGCTCGTCGTTCATCCTCGCTAACTCAGAAATCATATTTTGACCTCCTAAATTCGGACTTCTTGTCAAATTCGCCATTATAGGCAGGATTATTGGTTTTCTCGTACAATTGTTTTAACACATCCTCTAAGATAAACGAGAGAGATATTTTACCTCCTGCTGGAAGGTTTTGATCTTCCTTAGCCAAGAAACGTTTGGCTTCAGTGCTCGTTTGCAGTAAATAAGGTAAAATCTCCTCTACCGTGACTTTCCGTTCCTTGCTCTCTACGGACTCATAGACCCGTTGATAGACCATATCCTCGAGCGGAACCGAGATCGAGGTTTGATACTCCATAATTACGTTTGATTGGGTTTGTAGTAATCTAGATAGCAAATTCTTGATGATAGTTAGATCACTCTCCAGCGAATCCACTTTATCAGGAGTTCATTGCTTGAATGTACATTTTTTAACTAGCTAACCGAAATCGATTATCCGTATAACTTCAAGTATCACAATTGAACAGTTACAGTTACAATATTTTCGTCGTGTTAACTCGGTTACTAGAAGTCCTCTACAGTTCCGTTTAGCGATTCATGACTAATTTAATTTGAGAAGGTCTTTATGCTTTATTTACAGGGATTTAACACCTTCATACACTTTATCCAAGACATTTCTTGTATTTTCTGTATTAATCGTTAAGATTACATGACTAATTCCAATATCATTCAACTCTGCTATTTGATTAACCACCTGATCGACTGTACCAACGAACCTATCTTTTACAAATTGTTCTTTTGAGGGGATTGGTCTTCCTAATTGATCAAATCTGTTTTTATACCATTTTATATCTTCATCAATTTGACCTTGTGTACTGCCAGTGACTATGGCTCTGATTGTCGTATTCTCAATATCCTCAAATTTCCTACCTTCTTTGTCACACCATGATGCCAAAACATCCAACTTTTTGGTAATAATTTTATTATCTCCCCCAATATTACTCATATCAGCATATTTTGCGACTTGACGTAATGTTTTTCTCTCTCCGTTGCCAGCAACCAGAATTTTTATTCCTTTTTGATTGTAAGTCGGCGGATTTGCGGAATAATCACTTAAATTTAAATTCTCATTCGATGTACTTTTTCCTTCAAATATCGACTTTAAAGATATCAAATAATTTTCGAATTCTTCAATTCTTTCAGGTAAAGGGAGTCCTCTGATCCCCTGCATGTTTTCGAGCTGACTGGCATTTCCGACGCCAATTCCGGCTATTATTCTACCTTTAGTTATATGATCCAAGGTAGTGATCATTTTGGAAAATAGTGAAACTGGTCGGAGTGTAAAAGGACTGACTAAAGTGCCAAAATCGATTTTAGTTGAATGCTGTGACAATGCTGAAATTAATGAAAGGGTCTCATAGTGCGGATACTCATCTGGATTAGGACCTGCTGTTAGTCCATCAGAAATCCATAGGCTATCCAAACCAAATTCATCAAACATTTTAACTCGATCAGCCAAAATCGGAAATCTTTTGTCTGGATTGAAATTTGATTGTGTAAATAAATAAACTCCTAGCTTCATAAGCTAAGCTTAGTGTGCAAGTATTTAGGCTTTTTTAGACCGGCAAGGTTTTGGATTAATTCAGCTGGGATGTCTCCGTAACATTAACAAATCACTTAAATAAATGGTGTTAGTGTTATTTTAACCAACTATGATTTTAATTTCCGCTGAATTTATTCCCAAAGCTTCAATGTTAAATATTCTTTGAAATATGCCTTATATTCATAATACACAATTCAAATTATTTATGAAACTCGAAGATCTTTAATCAATTAATATGCTTAAACAATAGATACTTAATTGAATTTGGCACGAGCTCAATTTTGTATTGCAGCTACAGGTTTTTTGACCTAGATTCGATCGATCTCAATCAATCTCATGTTT
>JACZSS010000661.1 GCA_022574115.1 Candidatus Heimdallarchaeota archaeon
TCTTGAAATCTGCTAAAACTCTCCAAAAATTCTCGTAAATTTCCCTTAAAATCACTCATATTCACTTCGTCTCCAGTTTTAACACTTTCATAAGAATCCCGTAAATGATTTACTTCGGTCACCATCCTAGCTTTTTGCCGTTCTTGATCTTTTAGGATATCGGCAAGTTTGTCAACTCTATTATCTGTTGAAAATTCAAGACCTCCAATAACTTGAACGATTTCGTCCATTACAATTTTTTGATCTTCTAAACCAAATAACACATTTTCGACTTTTTCAATTGATTCTAAGATTCCAACGAGATTCCCATTGTCTAAGTTATTATCGTCAATAGCCTTAATTACAGACTTAATTTCTGTTTTAGTGAGTAGTGCTAAATCTGAAATATAATCATTATACATTCCGTGAGCTAGCTTCATTTCATTTCGTAATCGTACAACTTCATTACCTAAACTATCATTTTTCCTAATACTGTCTGCCATGGGTTATCACCTTGAATTAAAACAGACCAATCGTGAAATTGGTCAACAAATGAGAGGCATGATTTGCCTCATAACACTCCCCGCTTTTACTGTTCGATTGGCAATCGAAAACAACATCTGTCATCATATAATGACAGTAGAATTAGCCTTTACCCCTTCTTAATGTTTCTTTAACATGAAAATTTCAAATGTTCTAAATAGTTGCAAAAATTGTAATTTTGATAGAATCGTCGAATTGTAAAAAATTTATATAACAATAATGAACTTCTTTACAAGCAAATTATCTTATTTTTAGAAAGTTTTCGACAAAATGAACTATTTGTGAATAATATCCATTAATTCCCTGACTTTACCGAAAATCATGGCTAAATGGCGAGCTCGGAGGGATTTGAACCCTCGGCCCACAGGTAGCTTCGATTTGACATAAAAGCCTGTTGCTCTACCAAGCTGAGCTACGAGCCCGTAGTTAATTTTTTCAATTAACCATATTTTTCATATGCTCGGATAAAATAACCTTTACGATAAGGTTCAATCATTTCTCCGCAAACCCCTAGAAAAATTGAGTGTAATAATCCCTATACCCAATAGGTGATTTTTAAAGATAATTTTGAGAAAAATTACGATTTCGACAGGAAACTTAAAACTTTGATGAGGATTGGAAAATCTTACAGAGCAAAAAACCTGAGTTTAGGTAAGGCTGAAGCATATGATCAAAACTCTCATCATAATGACTACGTATGGTCAAATTTTCTACTCCAAACAGACATTTCTGGGCGCAGAAGCCGGAGATGAAGATATTTCCCTCACCGCGGGTCTGATAAGCGCAATTTATTCTATGACTTCAGAAACTCAACAACAAAAAATAACAGAATTGGAGCTAGAAGACTTAAGATTAGTATTTCGTGAGCTTCCAGGAGAAAAACTATTTATTATCACAGTTGACAAACGGATGGATATTGCTGATGCAGACGATCTTCTTGGAGTCATGGTTGAGGCATTCAATAAAAAATACGGGGATGACATTATGGATGGACTGATACTTAATGATTTTGAACCTGTTGCGGATGAGATTGTCGCTGACAAATTATGGTACGCCACTACTGAAAAATCGATAAAACCCGTAGATATTGGTGCCTCGATTTTGTTGTTTCTCACCTTTCTCTTTTATCCGACTTGGCTTCTTAGTGGTGATGATTGGATTATCAACCCTATCAAGGAATCACTAAACGACGGTTTATTCCAATTGATCGTAACTTCCATAGTTATAGGATTAATGACAGCAGTACCCATTACATTGCTAATCTACATATTATCGAGAATTTCAAAAATAAGTCAGACGTTTAGATTTGCCAGTGAATTTTTGAGACGCCCCACTCGCGGAGGTTATGCAGAAGTATTACCCAGCTGGTTCCTCATATTTCCAATTGCGATGTGTCTACTCTTCGGTGCCGTGATTTACAGTGGACGAGGTTTACAATATGGATTAACTGCCCAAACATTTAGTCCAGGATTGGACAATGCTTTGACTAATGAAGGAAATCCTGAAATTTTTGGAATCAAAATCTTCTGGTTGTATGTGTTTTCTTATCTTGTTTTTTACCTAGCAACTTGGTTTATTTTCATGCCTGTCTTGCTGGGATTTATTACACAAAATTTTAATTGGACCTTCATCAAATCCTCATGGATCATTATTGGCATTTCGATGGTAGGATTTATACCGGCCCAAATAATAGCTGGGATATCCAAGAGTCCAGACTTGGTAGACAAAGGTGTCCAGGGTAGCGCCGGGTGCTGTGATG
>JACZSS010000662.1 GCA_022574115.1 Candidatus Heimdallarchaeota archaeon
ACGATTTTACGGCACGAACTCGAGCACGGTCAAGATTGTTGCGGAATGGCGCAAATGTCAAAAGTAAAGATTTTACCTGTAGGCCCTACGATATTTGCAACTACTGCAGTTAATGCCCCACTTCCGGTTCCGGCTTCAATAACCGTTTTTCCTCCACTTAAGTCAAGTAAAAGCGAAATAGCTGCTGCGTCCTTCTCATATATTATCTGACTACCATGCTTAAAATTTTTTATCCAATCTGTTAATCCTGGTTTCAAAAGATAAAACGTTTTTCCAGTATTTGTTGAAATTGTTGAACCGATTGCTTTTCCTTTGATATCATTTAAATTGACATAGCCAAAATTGGTATGAAATTCGGAATTAGTAACTCTTTTTATCCAACTTTTTGACGGACTGTAATAAAGCAGGACGCTGTCATCATTACGAAAAATATCATCCATTTCTACACACTCAATTATAACTTTTTGTTGTAATAACCAGCCTTGCGACTTCCAAAGGCTCTTGACCCCCCTCTTTGCAATCTATCAAAAAATACGTCTGCTTCTTGTTGAGTGATTTCGTTTTTCTGGAGACAATACTCAATTATTTCCTTGCACTCCAATTCCGTAGTTGCACGTTCCAAATAATCAATAATAGAAGGATTATAATTCCGAAAATATGGCGTTCGTTCAGCTTCTTCATCATTTTTTGTATTCAAAAGATTTGCAATATTGTGATCCTTGGCTTCTTTCAATTCAGAAGCAAGCGATTGAAAATTTTCCTCTAGAGCATCAAGAGAGAACCCATCAAAATCTTGATCTAGTTGATGATCATGCTCATGGTTATTTGAGGTTGATTCTCTAGAGTGTTTCTTAGTCATCAGCAATAAACAGGGGCTCATCCGCATATTATAAGCATTTGATTACGCACAGTTGAGGTTTAAGCTAATATCATTTTGTCGACACAATTTTAACAATATCACCCATATTCAGTTCATAGTTTGCAGAGATTCGTTTATTGGATTCATTTACCAACAGTGCGTGCAGAAATCCTTCTCGAAAGTCAGAGTGGATCAATCCCGCTAACTCCTTCGTATTAGTTCCGCTCCGAACTAAATGGACATCAGGAAGTAATTTACCATCCTTATCGGTCAATCGATTTTGATCCTCGACCGGAAATACTGCTCTCATGCTTAACGCCTCAAAGACTGCGTATTCTAAGAGTTCAATGACGCCAGTTGATTTTCCAAGATCAAGCAGCTTTTCCTTGATTGCCAAAACTGGTTTTAATTCTCGTATTGTTTGGTCTTTACTCAAAATTTCGAAGTCTCTACTTCCTGGAGCATAGTTGATTAAGCCGGATTGTGTTGCTTTCCGAAGGAATAGTTCACAAAGACCAGATGTGTTCATAACCTTGTCCTCGGTTCCTGATTTAATGGCTGCTAGGTTTGCTTCGGATGTAGGCCGGTCAATTTTATTTGCAGCTATTAGTATTGGAAAGACTTGGGATTTGAACATCTTGGCAAAGTCTTGTTTATCCTTATCAGACCACTCTCGTGGATTTTTATCAGTTAGTCCGGTTTCTCGAAGGATTCCACTTATTATTGATCTTTGGGATCCTAATCCTGAGAGTTTCTCATTAATGAAAGCAGCTAATCTTGACCGGTCGGCATCAAGTTTCTTACTAAAACGATCCCAATCTTTAAACACAATCCGTTTTACCCAAGCTATTAGTTCGTCATCGAGCCATAAAATGTCCTCTGTTGGACTGTAAGCATCTGTTTCATTACCTTCTGCATCGGTCGTGCCTGACGAATCAAGAACATGAATTAACATGTTGGCTTGTCTTAAATCGTCAAGAAATTTGTTACCCATACCTTTTCCAGTTGATGCTCCTGGAACTAAACCAGCAACATCAATTACTTCAATTGGTACATAACGAGTTCCATTTACACATTTGCCGAAATTAGGCTCGCAATCCTCGGGTAAGTTAATACAGGGGCATTGAACTCTAACGTGAGCCATTCCCTTGTTAGGATTTATTGTTGTGAATGGATAGTCACCCATTTTCGCATCTGTAAGACACATAGAATTGAAGAGCGTTGTTTTTCCACTTGATGGTTTTCCAATAAGACCGACTAACATTTAGCAATTCTTAATATTCGTAAAGTTAAGATAATGATAGTGGTTGATCTGTCATAAAGTGAGATAAAAATTTAAACAATTTCTAGATAGACTGAAACAACTAACATGCTAGATGGCGTTAATTTATGGGATATGTTGATGATTCC
>JACZSS010000663.1 GCA_022574115.1 Candidatus Heimdallarchaeota archaeon
GAAGACGAAGTCATAATTTTTGATCTAATACCATAAGTGTGTTCCTTTGTTACATGATGAGCCCCACCCCCTACATGTGCAATATCGACTCCAAGATGTATATAGTAACCTGGGTGACCAGCTTGAGTCCTTCCACCAGGTTGCATATTGGCTGATACATAAGTTTTGTAGGGTGTTTTGTCTTTGGCGAATCGTATGTCCCTGTTAATTCGGAAAATTGCTTGCTTCGGGGTCACCTCAAAGTCGACTTCAAATTCTTGAATCCGAAAAATTAATTCACTAATAAATGCCTTAAAAGGTTCTCTGACTATCTGTTCATACGTTTTTCTGTTTTTATCAAACCATACTTTTTTATTATTTCTAGTTAATTCCTTGAAGAAGTCAAGAAATTCTTGTGTAAAATATCCCATAGGATGGTGGTTCATGGGAAGTATTTCAATGAATTGACGCGAGTACTTCTAAGTGAAAATGGTGAGGTGGAGCTGATCAAAATTTTTTAGCAACAATGTGAAATAGGTGCCAATGCTTAGTGTCGCCACTCGCAATGGTTCCATCTTTATCTTCCTCTTCAAAATATTCAAACTCAAAGCCTCCAAATAGTTTTTCGACCTGAGTCTTCGTAAAAAACGTCATAGTCTTCGTTTGGGACCATTCGTCATTGTTTCCGAATATTTGTCCAGCAAATCTTCCACCGATCCTAATTGAGCTGGTGATCTTATCCCAAAGTCGCTCAAAATAATCCGGGTGACAAAACGATAAAGAATAACTAGAGTTGAGCAAATCACAAGCTGGCAAAGTTACATCTTCAAACTTGGATGTCATGACACTTAGATGTTTTTTATTTTGACCTTTAGTTTTCTCGAGCAATCGCTTGGCAGAATCAGGTTCACCATCAATCGCCAACACTTTCCAACCACGCTCGAGTAATGCTAATGCATCATTGCCAGCTCCAGAATCTAGGTCAATCGCGAATTTAGTTGGTTGTTCAGTCTTTCTTTCAAAAAATTCTAAAGCTTTAACCAAAGTTGGTCTCGGTGGTCTACCTTGCACAGTGTCGTAGTAAGAAACCCAATCTACAGCTTCTAATGTCAATATATCTGCTAACTAGTTGGGTTTTATTAGCCTAGGTGTTGGCCGAATTTTTATTTCTCAAATTTAGTACATTGTGAGCCATGATCTCATCTAGTGCCGTAACGACATCATCAATGTTCTCTCGAGTAATTTGTAGAGGAGGCTTAAACTTCAGGACGTTGCGCAGAGGTCCATCAATACTAAGAATTATCTTTATCTTTTTCAGTTCTTCAATAATATAATTTGCCTCGTCGGAAGCAGGAGTTAAATTCTCATCTTTGATCAGCTCTACGCCAAGAAATAATCCAACACCCCGCACATCGCCTATCAAGGGATATTTGTCTTTGAGCAACTGTAACTTAGAGAGAAAGTACTTACCTAATTCATTTGCTCGGTACTGCAACCTCTCTTGTTCAATCACCTGGAGAACTGATAAGCCAGCGGCAGCAGCTACAGGATTCCCACCCGTAGTACTAAAAAATTCCATACCATTGTCAAATTTTTCGGCTATTTTTTTCGAAGTAATGACTGCTCCTATAGGAAAACCATTCCCAATTGGTTTTCCAAGAGTAACTATGTCTGGAACTACCTTTTGGAGTTCAAATCCCCAAAATTTAGAGCCTACTCTACCAAATCCAACCTGTACTTCGTCAGCTATGCAAACACCACCTCTTTTTCGAATTTTGGAATAAACTGAGGACAAAAATCCGTCTGGATAAATAATGTGGCCACCAACACCCGGTAAAGATTCGTGTATAAAGGCAGCTAATCCACCAGAATATGTCTCTAAAGACTTTATCTTGTCCTCGACAGAATTAACAATTGACATTATTTCATCTTCTGATAGCCGAAAAGGGTCAGGTAATGCTAATAATTCCACATTTTTACTTTTCCCTTGTCCACCTTGCCCATTAAATTTATATGGACTAATTTCGATTAATAAATTCGTATTTCCATGGTAGGCGTGATCAATCACAAGTATACCCGACTTTTCAGAAAATGATTTTGCTAGTCTTAAGGCTAGCTCGTTTGCTTCACTTCCACTATTGACGAAATAACATACCTCAAGTGATTCTGGTAACAAACTTGTTAATTTTTCAGCATATTCGATGAGGGCGGGATGTAAGTAGCGAGTGTTTGTATTGAGCAATATCGACTGTTTTGTGACATTCTCAACAACATACGGATGATTATGAC
>JACZSS010000664.1 GCA_022574115.1 Candidatus Heimdallarchaeota archaeon
CGAAAACAGGGTCTGTATTCAGGTCATCACTCACAATGGAATGTTTCCATGTTTACGCTTCATTCTCTGTTCTCTTTTAGTCAAAAGAGGCCACAAAGCCTCAATAATACGGGGACGGGTTTCTGAAGGTAAAATTATTTTATCAATGTGCCCGAGCCTAGCAGTAGTATAGGGAGAATAAAACTCATCCCGAAATTGCTCTTCTAATTCTAACTGTAGTTTTTCTGGATCGTCTGCTGCCATCAATTGTCTTCGGTATAGTATTTTTACAGCCCCTTCTGCGCCCATAACAGCAATTTCCGCAGTTGGCCAAGCAAAATTTACATCCGTCCTTAGGTGCTTGGATCCCATAACAATATATGCTCCTCCAAATGCTTTTCGAAGTATGACTGTTATTTTTGGCACAGTGGCCTCACAGTAGGCGTACAGTAATTTTGCTCCATTTCGAATAATTCCTCCATGTTCTTGATCTAATCCCGGGAGAAATCCTGGGACATCAACTAGAGAAATTATTGGAATATTGAATGAATCACAAAATCTAATAAATTTTGCTCCCTTGATACTAGCATCAATATCGAGGGATCCAGCTAGAACTTTTGGCTGGTTGGCAACGATTCCAACCGGCAGACCATTCAGCCTTCCAAACCCAATAATGATATTTTTACCCCAATTTGGCATAATTTCTAAAAAATCACCATGATCGACGATTTCCTCAATTACTTCAAACATATCAAACGGTTCTTTCGGATCATCGGGGATGATGGTATCTAGTTTACTCGATGCTCGTGCTTTGTCGTCAGTTGCATCTATTGCCGGAGGATCCTCTAAGTTGTTTGACGGTAAAATACCAATTAATTTCCTAACTAGATCCAAAGCTTCATCCTCGTCCGTCCTCGAAAAAGAAGCCACACCTGATTTAAAGCTGTGTACACTGCTTCCCCCAAGTTCTTCAAAGGATGTAGTCTCGCCCATAACTGTTTTCACAATTTCAGGACCAGTAACAAACATTTGGGCAGTTTCCTCTACCATGATAATGAAATCGGTCAATGCAGGACTATATACTGCACCACCTGCTGCTGGTCCCATGATCACCGAAATCTGAGGGATAACACCTGACGCATTTACGTTCTGGAAAAATATTTCCCCAAACCCAGCTAAAGCATCAACACCCTCCTGGATTCTTGCACCTCCGGAATCATTAAAACCGACTACCGGCGCTCCATTTTTCATTGCATTTTCATAAACTGCACAGATTTTCTTTCCGTGAGCATTGCCCAATGAACCTCCCAAAACCGTAAAATCTTGGGCATAAACATAGACTAATCTCCCGTTAATTCTGCCATATCCAGTTACCACACCATCTCCATCTATTGGCTTCTTACCCTTCATTAATCCAATTGCTTTGTGAGATATGAATAGTCCCGTCTCGATAAATGTATCTGGATCAAAAAGACGGGCTATACGTTCTCGTGCAGTATATTTTCCTTTGTCATGCTGTGCTTTGATGCGAGATTCTCCACCACCTTGCATCGCTTTGTCTAAACGAGTTGCATAATCCCGGAGTTTACTCCGTGTTGATGACATACCATTTTCTGTGTCGTCTTGAGCTGTTTCGGTTGTGATGTGATCTGATGAAGTCATTGCTCAAACTATCAAGATTTTAACTGCAATATTTAGATTATGTTGCTTCAAACTGTAATTGATCGGGTTTGGTTCAAATGGCTATGGGCTTGGCTAAGATGTTATTGAACATGTAGTATCCTCTTTTGGTTGTACAAGGTAAGTACGTTGAGGGTACTCCTTCTTTGCTTGCTGAATTTACAATTCCTAATTATGAAAAAAGTTATGAATAACCAAATCTTTTGACTGCCTTGGATTTTACTAAAACCCTAAGTATGACTTCACAATGTAATCGTCTTCAAGAAATACACTGCACGGACCTTGCTTTTCGACTGCACCATCTTCTAACAAATAGGCTCTTTGCGCTATCGACAAGGCAAGACTTGCGTCTTGTTCGACGAGTAAAACAGTGGTTCCCTTCTTTTGAATATCTCTAATCTTTTCCACAATCTCATCTCGGATAATCGGGGCAAGACCAAGTGATGGCTCGTCAAGCATCAACAATTTTGGTCTACTCATCAGGGAGCGTGCAATTGCAATCATTTGTTGTTGACCTCCACTGAAGTTTCCAGCGTCTTCATCCAACCGTTCTCGCAAAACTGGGAACAGCTTCATTACATCTTCCAACTGCTTATGATTTTCTTC
>JACZSS010000066.1 GCA_022574115.1 Candidatus Heimdallarchaeota archaeon
AGTGGCAGCTCTTGAGATGAGTGTCTGACGGGTGTAACCTTGCATTTTAGCATATGCTTCTGTACCGATCCATCCGGGACCAGCTCGACTTACAAGTTTTTTGACTCCTTTATCTCGCAATTTGGCAACAGCAGCTCGAAACAACTCCTCCGTTGCAGCCTCTTCTCCTGATTTAACAAATGGAAATTCAAGCCTTGCGGACATTTGCTCACCTTCTTTTTCCGGCTGAATTGCTGATGTCAGAAAACCAACGACTTCACCATTCTTGATAGCATAAAACTTCGTTTCCGAATCAAAATTTTCACTACTATATGAGTGTTTCAGCTGTTCTACACCCGATTGAGCACCACTATTCCAGCTTTCGTAAATTACGGATCCAATTTCAACCTGTTTTGGTAGAAATTCTTCAGAATAATTCTTAATTTCATATGTCATTGAGTACACAATTCTAGACGATTTATAATATCATTGGTTTTTCTAGTTTTGTCAGAAAACGTATGTTTGAATTAAAGAGATTGGCTCAATGTTCCTAACCAAGGATTGATCTATTGATTTTAGAATTTTATTGGAATTATTGTTCCATAATCTGTAAAGGTATTATTTACAAGACGAATCTAACTAGGGCCTCGTTTTCTTCTCGTTACAAGTGTTAAACAAATTATCGACGAAAATACAACAAAGAAATTAGCGAACGGAATGGGAAAACCAGCACCATCCCCAGATACGACTTCTTCTTTCTCTTCAACAGTCACGGTAACAAAATCAAACACAGAATTGTCCCTTGAATCGTATATTGTAATAATAAATGTATATGTTGCACCAGCTGCCAGCCCATCTACATTAATTGTTATAGCAGTTCCAGAATTCCAGTCACCTTTAGCAACTTCTTGCCCATCACGAGTGATAGTAAATGTCCCTGGATTATCATCCGTACCTGTCCAAGAAATCAAATTTCCAGTTGTACCTTCTTCATATGATATGTCTGCAGGACTTGTTATCACAGGAGCAGTTGAATCTACGACTCCATTCACAGTTACTAAAACTATGTCCCAGACTGAATTAAAACTAGTATCAAAAACGGTAATGTTGAAAATATAAGTATCAATGAGCAACGCATCAATGTTTATGATTATAGGAGTTCCAGATACCCAAATGCCACTTGCTATTTCGATGCTGTTATTGGTAATGGTATAAGTTCCTGGATTATCATCATTGGCCATCCATGAAATGGAGTTTCCAGTCGATCCTTCCACATATAATTGATCTGGTGGACTCGTCACAATCGGATTGATGGTATCCGCTGCTCTAGTTACAGTTAGTATAACTATGTCGGAGATTGAATTAAAACTTGTATCGAAAATTGTAATAACATAGGTATATGTATCGGGACCTAATTCATCAATACTTAATGCTATAGGAATTCCAGATACCCAATTGCCACTTGTTATTTCCACGCTATTGTTAGTAATGGTATATGTTCCTGGATCATCATCAGTGGCAGTCCAAGAAATGGAGTTTCCAGTTGAGCCTTCCACATATGATTGATCAGGTGGGCTAGTCACAGTAGGATTGGTTGCAACTCCGCTGGTTACAATTACCATAACCGTGTCAGAGGCTTCATTATTGGAACTGTCCGTCACTGTAATTGTAAAAGAATAAGTTCCAAGAGTTAATCCATCGATATTTACAACTATATCCACTCCATTGGACCAACTCCCTGATTTGTATTGAGTGCCATCTTGAGTGACAATATATATGCTCGGCTTAGGATCAGATGGTGTCCAAGTAATGATATTTCCCGTTGTACCTTCAATGTAAGTTATGTCTGCTGGAAAAGAAACAGTGGGAGCAATAGTATCAACTACTGTTATGAATACTGTATCCCTAACAGACCTTTCAGAATTATCAAATGCTTGAATTGTATAGTTATAAGTACCAATGTTTAAGAAATCTACACTTATTATGACAAGGGTTGAGCCCCACAATGAAAATGAAATAGCTACATCATTTCTATAGATAGTATAGTTTTTGGGGTTATCCCTAGTAGTAATCCACGTTAGAGTATTGCCTGTTGTTCCGAATTCCACATTAAAATCCGATGGTCCTTCGATTGTTGGGTAATTGAAGTAAAAGTTGACGGCGTTAAGTGCCAATACATTTAGATCTCCTGAAGTTGCACTAATAAGAGTGTTAATTGATAATACACTCCCTTTTACCACGGCTAATGGAAACCCAGTAGTCAGTGAAGCAATTAAGGTTGCACCATTGGTAATTGTCAGATTCGCAGAAAATGTTGTCAAAGAATTTACTCCGGTAAAAATCGGGTGAACGGATTCTCCATCATAATTTCCCCCAACACTGACTAAACTTGGAGCAATCATTGGATGATAACCACTATCATTGAATCTTCCTAATGGACCGTGAGATAATATAAAACCGAATGCATAGATAATCACTTTTCCTCCTTGATCAACATAATCTGCAAGTGCATTTCCCAATGCTGATCGGTCTTGGAGAGGATTATTTGTGATGACAATAATGAGAGTATATGAAATCAGATCTGTTAATGTTGGAGTACCAGTATCAATAGCAAACGTATCTGTTGTAATACCTTGACTAGCTAATATAGTTAGCATGGAATTAGAACTAGTAGTATCTGAACTTAGAATTAAGACATTGCCGGTTGCATTAATTCCAATGCTAGAATTTGTAATCATTCCAGAACTATGAGGGAATGATCCGATCAACAATATAAATGTTATAAAAATCATAGCAATTTTGAGGGTTTTTCTATATCTATAACTAAGCACAATAAATCATCAACCTAATTTTTTAAGTTGATTTTGTTTTTAATTTTTAATATAAAAATGATCTCAGATCCACATGGAAAAATTGGTTAACAATATTTATCAGATGTAATACCGTCATGTTCATGATTTACAGTTTTTGACTAAGTTGTACATCAAATTATGGGTTGACAGAACCCTTTCCTTTCAGTGTGTAGCTTCAGGGATTAGGAATGACTTATTCGTGGTCGATATCGTATATGAGGCACTGAATGTATAACTTTGAACAGATTGAAATAAGTATCAGTTCAATGCTGTAAACCCCTGTTACGTTAAATTTAAAGTCATAATTCTGGTTGATGCGCACCAGATAAGCTTAGATCAATGTGTCTTCTATCGTTAACCTCGATCGGGACAATTACTTTTTATCAGCTCAGATTTCCTCGTCAAGGACTGTGTCGAGAATATGAATCAGCTTTCTCTTGTGTAAGTGTAACTGTGCCATTTATTCAGTTGAACCATATCTCTGATTGCTTGCTTAATTGTTCGATGAGCCTCGTCTTCACTTGGGACAACTAGATATCTGTCAAGAGGGAATTCGTCAAATAAGGCATGCTCTACAGCATTGACAATCTCATCCGGTTTTTTACGAGTTTCTTGATCCTCTACTAGAGGTGCTGAAAACATTTGACGTATCTGGGAGAATTGGCTTTCAGTTTCCCAGTGAGTTCGTGCACTTGCTTTCGCAAAAGTCCTCTCCACCATTTTCGAATCATAATTCCCCGGTTCGATAATGCTGACCTTTACCTCAAATTCTGCCATCTCTTCCCCTAGCGTATCGTTAAAAGCTTCTAAAGCGTGTTTACTGATCGAATATGGACCAAGAAACGAGGAGGAAAGAATTCCAGCGACTGAACAAATTGTTACAATACGTCCCCTATTGGCAATTAAGTGATCACTGAATAATTTAGTTGTTCTGAATGCTCCGTAAAGATTAACTTGCAGTACCTCGTCAAAATCGGATTCTTCGACCTCAATTAGGGGTCCAAAATCCGCAACACCAGCATTGTTGACCAACCCGTAAAGAGAATCTTCTCTGGCTTCAATCAATTTTTTGGTTTGCACCAATGTTTGATTGTCCCTTACTTAGAGCAGAACTGGAGTAACATTATCAATCTCATTTAATTTATCTAGATCTTTTTGCTGTCTACCCCCTGCATCAATTGGGTGTCCCTTTGAGGCTAAAATCTCCACAATACGTTTTCCAATCCCGATTGAGACTCCAGTCACGAGAATGGGTCAAATTGAATCGCTCATGTAATTCATAAATTGCCTGAATATAAATTTTCTAAGCTTTGAAAAAGACACTGATCATTATTTACAGATTCGAAGAATCGTTTTCCTTTTGGTCGTTCGGGATTTAGCTAGATAGACAAAGAAAATTCCGACAACCATCCATCCGGTCGAAATTGGGGTATCCTGATTTCTTGGGGTATCGTAAAACCGATATGTAGGCTCAGGAATCACCGTATAAGTCGAATTATTTACAACAATAACATTATTTGAGGCTTGAACTGTTTGATGCGTGAACAGAACAATGGATCTGTGAACTGTATCTAGTGCGAAAATATGAGTAGAATTCGCAGCAAGATCTTGTAATCTGCCAAATTGGAAAATATCATTATCTATACTCAGATAATCGGTCAAATAATTCCCAAGTTGATCAAATGCTTGAATTCGGCCCGCTTGCCAATCACCAATGAACACGTATGGACCTGCAACAGTGATACCGTTAGGTGCACCAGTATTAAATTCGCCTTGTCCAGTACGTATGGCGTTGCTTCGATATTGAAATTTGGCGTCTCCCCACTCACCTTGTTTCCGACCGAGTTTACTGTATTTAGTCACGGGTTCTGTCCGAACCGACGTAGAATAGAAATTGGCTTCATTTGCTGCAACATAGCTAACTTGTGAGACGAAAATATCTCCTTCTCCATAGTATTCACCATCATGATAAAAAATTTGGACGCGATCATTTCCATAATCAGCAACATATAAAAATTCTTCATTCATTGCAATATCAAGCGGTTGATCAAATCTACCACTCCGCGTACCTTCTCTTCCAAAACTATCAGAGTAATTACCAACAATGTCAAAGCCATGAACTTTGTTATTTAGCGTATCAGTTACAAACAGATAATTTCCACTTGCTTCAATTCCGTGGGGTTGGAACTTAGCTCCATCAACTTCAGATATTATTCTCAGCAAATTGAATGAATGATCAAGAATCAGGATCGAACTGTTAAGACTGATCATTGTCACAAATATCCGATTACCTGTCACAGCAATTCCTAGTGAGTCAAAACCTCCTTCTATAATATCTGTAGTATTAATTTCTCGCTCAAATAAAATTTCTATTTCAGCCAGCTGATTAACTTTAATGGTATTCGAGGTGGTTAGATAGTTTGGTATCAGCATAAATATTAAGAAGCTGACGAAAAAAATACGAACGCATTTTGTCCTGCTTGACCAAAAAATTGAGATTGATTGAATCTCGCTCATATTGACTACGTGCCTACAATGATTGGTTATTTATTTGATTTGTTGTAGTTTGCTGTTTTAATCTTTCATTAGGCTGATTATGAACTTGACAGTTTGGATCCCCAGACTGGAGGTGGGGTTACTTTTTCTTCCGGTCGCTTACCTGGTTCATCCCAATCCATTTTGCTGACCAACATTTGGGGCTCTATTGACATATCTTGATTAACGATAATTTGGCATGATAAACGTACAAGCTTTGCACTTTCCTCACCACCTTCGATCTTACTTTGAAGCAAACTTTTTTCAGCTTCAGTCATATTCTCCGGTTCGCCTTCTGTGAAAACGACTCTACAGGTTGTACATTGGGCATTACCACCGCATCGATGTGAAATGTCAACTCCATTATCCTCCAAAGCTAAAACTAATCTTTTGCCTTGGTCAATTTCAAACGTTCCAAATTCAGGTACTGTTATCTTTGGCACAAAATAAAATCTAAGAATCGGTATTAAAGACATGGTGTCTAGCCCATCTTTTGAGTATCAAAATAATACTCGGTATGGTTATTTTGTTGCGTGTTAATTTCGAGGTTTGTTGGCTTTCATCTTGACCAAACCACAATTGGGACACTTATATTTTGTTTTTTTATGAAAGCCACCTTTTCGTTTAATGTCTTTCATTTTTGTATTACATCTTGGGCAGAACAATAATTAGAATCTAATTGATCTAAAGATAAACTTCTTGCTTTTATCCACTAGAATTTACTTTACCTGTAACCTAATCTATATTTGGCAGTCATCTAATTCGGTTCTATGAATGTAGGAGATAAGTTTCCTGATTTTTCCTTGCCGAATCAAGATAATGAAATAATTTATTCAAAGGATTTGAAGGGTACTAAATTTGTGATATTTGCCTATCCTAGAGCACTGACATCGGGTTGCACAAAAGAATCATGCTCTGTACGTGATCATTACCAAGAAATGAAGGATAGAGGCGTTACACCCTTTGGGATCTCAAATGATTCACCAGCAAAAAATAAGAAATTTGCCGAAAAACATGGCTTTCAGTATGACTTACTTTGTGATGAATCTTCTGAATTACTTACCAAGATCGGTGCTTATGGTAAAAAGAAAATTTATGGTAAAACCTACACCGGTACATTCCGCTATACCTACATAGTGGATGAAGAATATAAATTAAGAAAAATATTCAAAAAAGTCAATACTGCTGAACACGCCCAAGAAATATTAATAGCGCTCGATGACCTGGGACTCTAAATCAGCTCAGAATAATTGATTACACCCGGTAGATCAACAATTGAGCTCCAATTGGCTTCACCATTTTGATTTAGAGGGGGAAGTCCGTGTATGTGTCGATGCTGAATCAGCATTGCTGCATGATGCATCGCATGATTTGCGGTCCTTATCATGATCCAAGGCACCCCAAGTCTCGGCTTAGTTTCATCTTCCGACTTGTAGTAAATTTCATTCTCGTTCTCCAATATTTTTTCGAATTCATTGAACTGATAATCCATTTTTTCAAAAAATGTTTCCTTAGTGTCAATTCGAAGAGATTTTTCAAATGGGGTTCTGAATTTTTTCATCCAGAAAGAGCCTGTATTGCCAATATGAATTAATAATTTCATTGGTGAATCTGCGGAGCCAATAGATTCTGTTAATTTTTCGTCCGGAAAATTGTCCAAGACATAATGAAGAAATTGGATAGCATCTCTAAAAATGCTAACCGCATGATTTTTGAGTTTGGATTTCACAATCCTTGATTTGAGTTAGGTCTATCAATTTTCTGTAAAAGGAATTGTTTTTTGTTTTAATTTGTATAATTTGATCAAAATAATCGGACATAAGAGGAAAAGAATTGACCAACGAACCCTATCGTCTTGACTTTCATATAATACGTAATCTGGTACCGCGTCTTCACTTATTGAATCAATCCTTGCATTAAAATTATACTCGAGCTTTATAATCGATCTGAGACCTGTATCCATGACGAAAATATGTTTAGCTGTTACATCCAAGTCTGCGATAAATCCAAATTGGAAATTGTCCTCCTGATAACTCTGGTAGTGCCCTTCAAAATTGCCAAATTGATCAAATATTTGAATACGACCCGTCTGCCAGTCGCCTATGAATATATGTGAATCGAATGCTGAAATGCCATTCGGACCCCCTGCATTGAATTCGCCGTTACCAGTTATGATCTCCGAGGCATACCCGGACTCTAAAACACCCCAGCTACCAAGGAATTGGCCCGTTTTCTCAAACCTTGATATGGGATTTGTGTCGACTCCGATTGTGTAGAACAAATCATTATCCGTGGCTAATTGTTTCACGTCAGGTATGAGAACATCCGTATCACCTACATAAGTCCCGTTTAGTTGAAAAATTTTCACCACGCTGTTTCCGTTATCCGCAACATAGACAAATTCGTTATTTACAACTACATCCGTCAGACTGTTAAACTCATCTTCCTCAGTTCCAAATTTGCCAAATTCTGATATGAAAGTTCCATCTCGGTCAAAGATCATAACCCTTTGACCAGAACGGTCCCCGACAAAGAGTTTTTCATTTGTAAAATCCAAACCGACTGAGCGGAAACTACTTCCGTTGAAATCTGAGATATTGGCAACCAGATTTAAATCATGATCCAAAATAAGAATTAAACCGCTCCTCCATGATCCTCTAGTTGAAATGTATACCCTATCGTCGGAAACTGCCATTCCTACAGGATTAAATCCATCCTCCAGAATCTCAGTTGATTTTACTTCGACCACGAATGTGATGAGGCCATCTGTTATTTGAGTTAATTGCTCTGCCGTACCTGTTGTTGAGGTGATTATAAGAATGAATGCTATCAGACTACAGTAAGTTTTCAACAACATTTTGCATGGTCAACACAAGTCGGTTGATTACTTGATTGATAATAATTTCCACTCGAAAAAAAAGTTTTGAATTTATAAAGCTTGAATTTTTATATGTTTATTTTTTACCCGGCTGATTTAATTTGATCCTTCACCATCTCTAAATAGTCAACAATCCTAGCTCCATAGGTTTCAACTTCCTCACTTGAAACGTCCGCATCCTCATATAATCCAACGGTGGCCAATAACGTAGCATTATCAATAAGCAATGATTCTGGATAATAGTAGAGAATCAAAATGAAAATTGAGGTTGGAGTTAACGGTAACAGGATGAAGGCTATCAAGATAATCTCTTGAGGGATTCCGAAGTCGGTAAATGCTGATACTAACCCTAGAACGAAAAAGTTTGCGATAATAGTTAGACCCACTATCCTCCATATGTTCAACACTTCTATTACTCTATTCGTAATAAAATGAGGCTTGGCTATGTAATAGCTGAAGACGAGTAATAAAGGAGCAATAAAAATTCCTAAAATCTTTAAAACTTGATTTAGTTCAATTAATCGCCAATATTGAATTATAATGAGAAGATAGGTTAAAATGAGGATAAAGATGAAGCCGACAAGACCAAACACTTCCAAAATCACCCCTAGGAGATAAAGCGGTGCTGGATCGCCCAAAGCTGGGAGTGAAAGGAAAATAATTATCGCTGAGGCGAATGATATACTTGCTACATAAATTAAACCCGTGATTATTA
>JACZSS010000067.1 GCA_022574115.1 Candidatus Heimdallarchaeota archaeon
GGTTTCATGGCTCGATTCGGGGATAGAGTGAACCGTAAAAAATATGTTTCACCTGAATTTTACACTGACGATGGTTCAGTAGACGTTGATAAGAGTTCAAGTTTAATTCAAGCAGATAAAGAGAGACGGAGTAAAGAGAGGGAAGAATTCAAGAAAACCCTAGAAGAGATGAAACTCATCAAACGAAAGTCCAAATCCAAGAAAGAGAAAGTTGACAAAAAAGTAAAACCGAAGACCGCTCCCAAAACGGAAGCACCACCCGGTGAGGAAACGCGGTCCCGAAGCAAATCCAATTAATTAAGCTTGTCGTCAAAATCATGTAAGGACAGACAGCTTGGAATTTAAAGAATTCTTAAGTAGATCTTAGTCTGAACATTATTGGCCCTTACTGGATCCTAAACATTAGAAGTTTAATGGATTTTTTCTACTTTCTTCACCTGTAACGGGATTAATTTCAGTATAAGTACCAAACAAAGCATCGACCCAGCCACTTCGCTCGAATTTATCTTTTTTATCCATTAAATCAAATTGCCACATTGGGACAAAATAAATTGCAGGCACAATCGATTTTGTGACATCAAGGGCTAACTTTTGGTGACAGATATTAATTGCTTCCTGACGATTAATTTTGGGTGCAAAGAAATCATCACCAATATTGTCGACGGTTATTTTTTCGAGTCGAAAATCATCTAAATTCTCAATGGTTCTGATTTTTTCTGGATCTACATCATGAATTGGAAAATGAATCTCTTTCTCCTTCTTATCATAATCCAAGATTCCCCCATTCGCACCGTTTACATAAAAATAACGGTTAACCATTTCATAATCATCCCTTCTAAGTCGTTTACGAAGAACTACCTCGATATTACCATTAATTCTCCAGAATGGGACATAAATGACTTTTTGATTAATAACTCTCTCTCGTCTTGATCGATGTTTTTTCATTACATCACCAGCACTTTTCTGCGCGAACTTGATATGGAATCTATGCAAAGGACCGACTAAATTTCTTGATGGGTCCATTTTATGCTCTTTTGACCAGTAAACTTTGACCCCATCTATCTCCTCTGCAATCAACTTGTTTGAATCTACAAGCTTGTCAAGCGATTCTGCTACATTCGAAGGAGCATCTCCAATTTGAGATGCCAATTCATCAGCTGTCAGTGCAATTGGTTTTTCCTCGAAGACCTTTTCTAGTTTATTCTTGTTAGCGACTACTGGTATAGAATCTTCAGATTCGACAACAAGCGGAGCACCTATTTCACCTGGTGCCCTAATGCTAGATGACCCCTCTCCAGCTGTTTCCTCTCCTTTTATCTTGCCGGATTTGGATCTAGCTTCAGGGAATTTATCTCGAATGCCTGTTTCATCGACCAATTTGCGGACAGCTTCATCATCAAGTGTGGTATGGTGCGTTACTAACCACCTTGCCTGAATTCTTTGAACCGAATCATAAACGTCGGGAGCCAAGAGCATGAATTGTCCGGTTTTCTGATTGGAAATATTTGAAATAATGTCATCAACCTCCAAAGGAGATATACTCTCTACGATATCTTTAATTTTCTCAATATCTTGTCGGGCCATTAGCCTACCTAGAGCCCACGTACCAACTTGGCCTAGAGATTTATAATCGACATCACTAATGTTTTGGGTAGCCAAGAGAAGGGATACACCATATTTCCTGGCTTGTTTCAGGAGTAGCTGAATACTTTTTTTAGTAGGAGGATTTCTGATTGGAGGAACAAGACCCGCTAGTTCATCTAACACAAATACGAGCTGAACTTGTTCTGAAGGATGCCTTAACATCCAGTTGTATACCTGTTGTGCTACATCTGCAATAAAATTTACTTTGTCACTCGCCTTTCGCAGGGTGTTCAAATAAAGGACATTTACCGGAACTTTACCTTTATCGCTCCAATTCATCATTCGTTCAACATCCATCGGAATTCCCAGGTTGAAGATGAGTGAATCAGCTCCAATTGTCATAGTTTTGACTTTCTTTGCCAAACCTGCCTTGGTCTTATCATCGAGCATTGCCATTGCCGAATCATCAAGTATATTGGATTCATGTGTTATGTGATTTGCTAATTCTCCAAATGTATCCACATCAAGTGTCGGGTCACTCCAAATTGCTTCAGGCATTAAGCAGAGATAGCTTTTAACCTCACGTCCTTTTCCCTTTAATGGATCAAATTCTAATATTCCGGTAACTGTTTCAGCTACTGCATCGATAGCCTGAATTAAATCCTCGTGATCGAGGTTATCTGGAGGTGCTTTAAGCGGATTCATTGAAATTGTGATACCTTTGGACGAAGCTGGAGTGTAAATTGCCACCTGTGCTTTCTCCTTATATTCATCGTAGACATCGCCATCAACACCTTTCGATCGGACAAAATCTCGATCACCCATTAATGCAAGAGATGCTAAGTCTCCCTGTAGATCAATAATTAAAAGTGGAATATTATTTCTCACACATTCCTCCATTATTGCCTTCACCAGAACTGTTTTGCCAGAACCTGAGGATCCGAGAGCAGCAAAATGACGTTTGAGAGAGTCGAGGGGTAAAATAATTTTTTTATCTTTTTCTTTTCGATCGAATCCAATGAAAAGCTCTTGATCAGCCATAAAAAACATGAACCTGAGATTATAAAAAATCTTATTGATTGAATTAGGATTATTACAAAGAGAAAACGATAATTTCCGAAACTCTGTCGCTGATTTAGATTCAGTATAGTGTAATCTTTAACTTCACTCCTATTCCAGTTCAGTTGGTGCTTAACTCTATCAGAAATGCGGAACTGCAAGGCAAAATTGTGCTATGTAGGTTAGACCTCAATGTCCCAATCCACAACGGAGTTGTGCTCGACGACACAAAAATCATAAGATCGCTAGACACAATTAGATTTTTAGCAAAAAACCATGCTAAAATAATAGTCCTCTCCCATCTTGGACGTCCGAAAGGCGTGGATAAGGAATTCTCATTAGCACCCCTAATACCGATTTTGCGAAAACATCTCGACTTGAGGATCGAATTTTCTGATGAAGTAATCAGTGATAAAAGTCAGAATAAAGTAAATGAATTAAGAAATGATGGAATTGACTTATTGGTTTTAGAGAATATCCGCTTTGAGGATGGTGAAACAGAAAATGATCCGCAACTAGCAAGAAATTTAGCAAAATATGCCGACGTCTTTGTTTTTGATGCATTTGGTACCGCTCACAGAGCCCATGCTTCTACGGTAGGCGTTTGTAGATATTTACCGGCTTATGCAGGATTTTTAGTTGAAAATGAATATGATAAGATAATTACTACTCTGAAATCATCGTACAAGCCAAAACTAGCAATCATCGGAGGGTCAAAAATTTCGACAAAAATTGGCCTGGTAGAAAATTTCTTGGAATCTGTGGACTGCATTGTCATCGGTGGAGCCATGGTATTTACTTTTATGAAAGTTCAGGGAATCGAGGTGGGGAAGTCGTTGGTCGAGGATGATATGTTACAAACAGCTAAAGATTTAATGGTTAAAGCGAAAAATCTGGGAGTTGAGCTCCTGTTCCCATATGACTTTTTGATTGGCTATTCAAAAGATAAGCCTTGGCTAGAAAACGATATACCAAAAGTTGTGGACTCTGCATCTATTCCATCTCATGCTATGGGGCTTGATATTGGGTTAAGAACAATTCAACTATTCAAAGACCAAATACAGAAGTCGCAAACAATAATTTGGAACGGTCCTCTAGGTGTCTTCGAAAATGAGCTATATCGACGCGGTACGGAACAAATTGGAAGATCAGTGATTTCACGAGCTGTTAGTACAATAGTTGGTGGAGGAGATACGGTCTATGCAATAAAATTCCTTCACGATTCGCTCCCACCAAACATCCATATATCAACCGGAGGTGGAGCAACATTAGCCATGTTGTCGGGACACGAACTCCCAGCAATTTCCACCCTCGTTGATAATTACTGAGAGGATAGGCAAATGAATCAAACATTCTTAAAGCGACTAGGATTTTATGAAATTCTCCTGGCCATAATTGGCTTAAGCTTGATTTTTTTATTGCTCATAACTTTAATCAGTCCTTTTTCAGTGAGCAACGACACTAAGTTGGTCAAAATCGGTGTAATCGATAGTGGTTGTAATTCATCTCAAAGCCAGAATGTTGAAATATACAAGACATTTACTCTGGAGGAATTTGGATACGTATCTGATGAGATGTCTACCGAGGGATCAAATTCACATGGTGTGTCTGTTTGTCAGCTGATAATCGATAATAGCAATTCGGCAGGTATATATTCTGCTAAAATACTTGATTCCAAGGGTACAGTCACATTCGGGGGGATTCTCGCAGCAATTGAGTGGCTGGCGGGCGAAATAGGTGTCGATATAATTAATCTCTCACTTGGCTCGGAACCATTTCTCGATCCTCGATTAAACGAAATTTTTGATAAATATCAAAATGAAGTAATTTTCGTGGCAGCTTCGGGAAATGATGGTGAACTGTCCTCCGGGTATGGTGATTGGCCCTCAATTTTACCTAATGTTGTTGGTGTAGGCTCTGTAGATACAGACACACCGACCGAGAGATCAAGTTATTCTCACTACGGACTGAATTATTATGGATTATACACCAATGAATTTGTTGAAATCGGAGACATTTCCACCACATCTGGGACTTCGTTCTCTGCACCTAGAGTAACTGCAATTCTTGGTAATGTGATCGCTCTTTTAATTGGCGAAGACATCGAGTACAAACTTTCTGATGTACTAATTTCGGCTCTTGGAGCAGATCACGATTTGAATTTTTCTGGTGAAATTGGTTGGGGAATACCAAATGACGATTTCATCGTGACATCGAAAAGCTTGGTGTTTGAAGGATTTAATCGAGATGATCCCCTCGTTCGATTTCAAAATGAAACTTGGACTCTGTTGTACAAATTTTTACATTATGGCTATGACAAAGCTCAACTAGAAACATTGAGTCTAGATTTTACAGGTAATGGGTCCGATGCGGTTAAATCGGCGGAATTATTGTATTATGAATGGGGAGGGATCTTAGAACTTGAATTAAATAATCAAAAACAAAATGCAACTGGACTCTATGCAATTACTTTGGAAAATCCAATTAACAATTCATTTACATATTATTTTCGTAATGGAGGTGAGTCCAAAGGTTCCATACTATTCGATCTCAGAAATTCGGTCAACGGATTGTCTCATACCGGAGGCCAATTATCTGAAGTAGAGGGTGTATTACGTGAACAAGGATATACTACAAATTACGCCTATTATAGTTTACCTCAAGAATTGACAAATTACGATACTGTAATATTGGTCAACTATGGCCAGAAGGAGATCGTCGCGGAATTTGAAGTCTTAAGACAAGACATAGCTAGTCGAAGCGCAGAATATTTGGATTATTTATCAACCGGAGGCAATCTGGAAATATATCTTAACCTCCCAAGTAAATTAGATAAAGAATCTATCAAAGGTCTTCTTAATACGCTAGGGGCAAATAATACTGATTTTACCATTGGTACTCTGACTTCAATTTACAGTATTTGTTGTTCTGAAGTCGTTTCAAACTTTGCTCAGGTAGCTGGTTTCTACGATATCGATCGCATTCAATTCATCGGCAGTGAAGTCAGAGCACTAGGTGATTCACAGGAAATAGCATGGTTTCGCCAAATTGTATCTACTCCCCTTGGAACTAACATCTTCTATAGATCTATAGGAATTATGGGCGAATATATGGGTGGCACGTATTTGGTGATTGGAGGATCCTCTGTGCTTACAAATGAATTTATCAGTACCTCTGAGACCCTATCTGTAGCATATCTAATTTTGTACAATCAACTATGACTTGTTAGATGAGTAATTGTCTATGATTCAAACAAACCCGTGTTCGCAATGATAAACTAGATGATTTGATAAATCTCCAGATATTTTCAGTGTTGGTTTCCTCACCACAAATGTGACATGGTTTGGCGTCATAATTATATTTGACTTTACGTGGTAACCTATTAATTTCTCTCTGTATCTCTGTAAATTCTTGTTTCCATGCATTGGTTAAGTTTATTCCAAAGGTCGAATTACCTGGTCTATGCCCAGTTGTATAAGTAATGTAATACCATAATATTACAGAGAGTAGATTAAATAATTTACCAGGTGGAATTAGAAGTATACCTCGTATACTCAAAATGTGTATTTTGTCAGACATCACTATCGTCATACGAATATTTCGTTTTTTATCCAAATTCAATTTATACTTTACATTTATTGATTTAAACGCTGAAGCGAGCTTTTGAATTAATTTACTGATTATTAGCTGATTGTCACCTCCCCGATTTGGAAAGTTAATCTCGATTGAACTTGATTTGAGTGTAATCACCTTTCTACCTACCACCGCATTAAACGGGCGTATGAGCTCGTTTAGAATACTTATCGGATAAAGTTCAGGATTTTTGCTAACGACACTCAAGATATCCTATTCAAGTACAACTTCACTTTTAATGGGATCACTCATGTTTAAAAGTGAAATGAAATTGGTAAATTTAGTGATTGAGAGGTGTAACGCTACAACCAACAATTCTCAATCACAATGTGATATTCCCTCTTCTAGAAGCCAATGGGCAAAATTAGAGTGGCAACAAGCCCAAAAAACTATTGGATTGCTCTTAAATTTATACGGTTTTATGAAATTCGAAGAATATAATTTAGGGGATGGTAAACGTGCAGATCTCTTGGTCTGGAGGACATCATCGGGTCAGATTACAATTGGATTGATTGAGGTAAAAACTTATCAAAAAATCTCTCCAAGCATAGAAGCTAAAGCCTTACAACAAGTGCTTACTTATTTTAAAATATTTGCTGAAGAAATCAAAGCATCTAATCAATGGAATTCAAAAACCATAAGATTTTTTGTCTGCGTTATTTTTACCAAAGACTACCCATCACTTCCGTCAAAGCTTACCAAACACCACTTGGGTTCCAATTTCACTGAAGAAAGGTTGCACAAAGATAATATCGATGTTTTCGTTTGCACTCCCGAAAGATTCATACTCGAACTAGTAAGTAGATCTCTCGTACATCCGTCACAACAAGATTTAAAGAAATATTTTGATTCTACTCTGATATCCCAGTAATGTGTTCAAGAACACTTTTCTCAAATAAAACTGGAGGAGCTGTTCGCATCATTGCCTCTGCTTCGGAAATTTTCCGTTCTGAATGAGACCGTATTTCTACAATTGGGTCCCCTGTTTTTAGATTATCACCTCTGTCAACATGTAAGATCACACCTGCGCTGGCATCTTGAGGTGCTCCAGCAGCTCTTGCCATTGATCCAATATTGTAGCTGTCCAAAGAATAGACAATATCTCCTTGCTCTGCTGTTATGATATGTGAGTACGGAGCTTGTTCCATACTCTCAGAATGCACAGAACGATCTCCTCCCTGTGCCTCCACAATGTCTTTAAATTTAGTTAAGGCTTTGCCAGATTCAATTAATTCAGACGCTAGTTTCCGACCATGACCTCGGTCTGCTTGATGAACTGCCTCAAAAATTAATCCAGCTAAAGTTACAGCTTTTCGTTTCAACGACAGATCCCCAGCTTTGTTTTCTAGAATTTGTAAAACTTCTGTCATTTCTAAAGCCGGTCCAATCATTGCACCTATTGGTTTATCTCCAGGTGAAATAACGCACTCAACTCGTTGACCCAGATTATTACCAACTCTTGAAAAATCATAAGCCAAAGCGCGTGCGGCATCTTTTGATGGCAGTTTAGATCCTTTCCCAGTTGGTAAATCGATCAACACAAAATCTGCTCCAGCAGCTTTTTTCTTGGCCAAAATTGACGCAATCATCATTTCCTTAGGATCAATTTTTACTTGGGAAATTGCGGAAAGAAATTTATCTGCAGTAGAACCTAAACCTACTGTAGCTCCATTTACCATACACGCCCCCGTTACATCCAATACTTCCGAAGCTTCTTCGAAGGTTAAATCAACCGGCATTACGACTTCTAATGCGTCCACTGTTCCTGCTGGTGATGTAATTGCTCTAGTCGAAACTTTTGGGATAGTTAAGCCGCCAGCAGCAATGATTGGTATCATTAGTGGCGTGATCCGATTACCAGCAATTCCGCCAATTGAATGTTTATCCACTATCTTGGTTCCTTTAGGTGTGAACCGTTTGGAATGATTCAGAATAGATCGAGCTACTGAGGTTATTTCTTCGCCATGCATTCCTTGTATTTCGACTGCAGCTCCAAATGCAGCAATGTGACTATTTGTAAGCAGACCATGATCCAACGAACTAATGAACGTTTCAATCTCGGTTGGATTTAATTTTTCTCCCCTCATTTTTTTCTTAATTATCTGTGTAACCCCTTCGAGACCTGATGAAATAAGCGCTATGGAATTCCCTTCATTCAAGTCAGATTCCTGAAGTTTTGATGGTGATATTCCGGCTAAACCTTGTGGGACTGAAGAAGAAGTTAGAAGCCTGAAACCTTCCTTTCCATCACTTGAGGTAACAAGTGATCCAGGTGTTAGATCGTTTTCTTCGGCCGTTGTTGGATGGAGAATTAGATAATTGGACGGTACTCCTTTTAGTATAAATGATAATATTTTGAATGACAAAAAATCCTTCTCCTGATATAATTATTCCTTAGGAGATAGGTTTACTATTAAATTCGTCTATTGCACTATAAATCGTTTGTTGATTTTCACGTGGCAGTTACCTCACAAAACAGATTCTACAGCTGTTCTCGTTTACGCGAAGTAATAAATAAATATTTGCGATTAATCGTATCCTCGAACGATATTGGTTGTCTTGGTGATATCCGATTTCTGACTGGATAGAGGCTTTAGGGTTAGAGCCAGTGTGTCAATGTAAATTGGTGCATTAACCGTTAACTCAT
>JACZSS010000665.1 GCA_022574115.1 Candidatus Heimdallarchaeota archaeon
TGTATATAAGTTCATAATTGGGATTCAAAATTAATTACATCCGGAGTCAACTATCAAACTTTTTTTTATCAGTGAATAATTCACCACATTGGTGGGTCCTGATTTTGATATTATCGTTATTGGCGGCTCTGCCAATGGGTCACAAGCAGCTCATACCTCCGCTAAAAGGGGTGCACGTGTTGCTGTTATCGAAGAACACCCAACGACTGGGTTACCTGAACACTGCTCAGGTTTGTTTTCGTATTGGGGGCTTGAAAAGATTGATTCCTACCCTCCAGATAATATTGTATTTAATTATGATATCTACGGATCGCGAATTATATCTCCAAACGGAAAAACTCTAACTGTCAAAAAGAATTACAAACATGCACTAGTCTGTGATCGTGCCGCATATGATCGCTTTCTGTTAGAACGTTCCGTTAAAGTTGGGGTTACTCTTTTCCAACCTTTTCGTGCCACCCACGTTAAACGCGTTAATGGTTCAATATACGTCACTGCAAGCAATTCGAATCATGATCAATTAGAGTTAACCTGTTCATTACTGATTTCTGCAGAAGGGGTTAGAGGTACTATGGTTTCTCAATTGGGTCTTGCAGCTCCACCGGTAACTAAAACCGTTAATGCTGCTCAATTCTACATGAATGACTTGTCAGGTGTTGACCACGAACTTGTAGAAGTATATCAATCCCAAAAATATGCAAAGGAATTTTTTGCTTGGTTAATTCCTATGTCCTCCACCTCAGCAAAAATTGGATTAGGCACCTCTAGGAAGGCTGCTTCAAAACAATTGGCAAAAATGATATCTGAACATCCTGTGTTAAAAGAACATTGTAAAAATGCGGATATAACTCGAAAAACTGGGGGTAGAATTCCAACCACTGGACCGGTAAAGCAGACCTACGGGGACAATTTATTGCTAGTTGGTGATGTTGCTGGACAAACCAAACCCACAACGGGTGGAGGAGTTATTTTAGGCGGAATTGCCGCCCAAATAGCTGGAAATGTAGCTGCAGATGCCGTAACGGAAAACCGATTTGATGCTAACTATCTCAAACGATATGAGAAACTTTGGAAAAAGGAGATGCATAACAATTTGAGGCTTATGAGGCTTGTACGGCTGTACATGGATAAATTAACCGATAATGAAATGAATTCATTTTTTGCTTCCTTAGCAAGCAGGGGGATTCTTGAAGATATCCAGACTCACGGACATGTAGACAACCAAGGAAAACTTGTATTGAAATTTATGCGATTCTGGAGGCTATATCCTTTTTATTTAAGAACCTCAGGGAGGTTATTGTCTAGCTTGATCCGGATGTGAATCCTGAGTTGCTGTTGTAATCCATTCTCCAGTTCCATCATCATATATTTCCTTCTTCCACACCGGACTTCTGTGTTTGTAGGCGTTTATTGCATCTTCCAAGGCCCCAAATGCTTCTTTTCTGTGTGCGGAGGAAATCACAATAAAAACAATGGGATCTCCCAGTCCGATTTCTCCCTCTAAGTGTATTATTCTCAGACCAAGTAAATCATATTTTTGACCAATTTCTTCACATATTTTATTCATGGATTCTGTGCCTTTGCCTTCCCAAGACTCTATCTCAATCTTGGTCACTCGTTTCTTACTGCTATCCGAATCCGCCCTGACGACACCCGTAAATGTTGTAATTGCACCTCTAGCAGGATCCTCACCTAAATCATGGATGATGCTTTCTAAATTCGTGGAGCCTACTGGACTAATCCAACCCTTGAAGTCCCCGATCGTATTATCCCCCTTTGAGAAGTCTATTTGCATGACCTAGGAATTCAAGTACAAGCGTAATTCCAACTTCCACGGCTTTCGGAGAGCCTGGCAATCCCACAATCAACGAATGATTTTTTGTTCCAGCAGTTGACCGACTGAGAAATGCATTTCCTTTGATCTGATCATAACTTCTCCGACGAAATTCTTCGCCAAATCCGGGAAGTTCCTTTGTCATGATAAGTTGCATTGCTTCAATTGTAATGTCCCTAACTGCTATCCCTGTTCCTCCGAGTAGTAGGATGAGATCAATCTTGTCAAGAATATCTTTGTCAATTTTGGTCTTAAGTGCCATTAGATCATCGGGGAAATAATCTAAGTTGATCATATCGATCCCACCCGTGACTAAAATATCGAGTGCGGTCGGTCCTGATACATCTTTCTCTATTCCTGTATCACCCGAAAATAAGGAATCCGAAACAACAATTACCGATGCTC
>JACZSS010000666.1 GCA_022574115.1 Candidatus Heimdallarchaeota archaeon
AAAAGGAAAAGCCTGGTAATCTGGTCTGCTGAAAACTGCTCTACTTCATTAAAGACTCCGGCCCTGTAAAGTTCCATCATCTTCGAATCAGGGAATCTTTTCGGGAAGTCGAAGAAATACTCACTCCAGGAAGATAGAGAAAAACTCTTATTAAAGTTAAATACAAACTTCCGTTTGATCTGCTTCATTATCTGCATCAGGTCAAATAGATCAGCATCTACAAATTCCTTACAGGGTAATTGATAAAACATGCACTTAGCTATTATGAATCTATGATCAAATGCAATATTATATCCGATGATCTCATTATAATTGTTAGCTGTAAATACTCTCAAAAATTCTTTCAGTATCTCTAATTCATCTTCCAATAGAATTACTATTGGTTGAGCTCCTGCAATATTTGGATCCTGATATGAAATGCTTACGATTCTGGCTTCCTTAGGATCAATTCCAAGAGTCTCTATATTTAATATCAAGGATTTGGTATCGAAGGGTGGGGTAAATGGTGGAAATGATGGTATTGAAGGGCGGATAATTGGCCTTATTGGAGGGAAAATTGGAGAAGGTGGAAAAGTCGGGCCTGGAATAATTCCTGTATCTTTCCATTCTTCATTGGTTCTAACATCTAGAAGGGTGTGTTGCTTGTTTTCTGCTATTTTCTTCTTAAGTTCAGCTGCAGTTATCCTTGGAAGGCGATTACGTCTGAACATTTTACTCTGGACAGACTTGGAATAAATCACCTATTGATAACTTACTTGATAGTCTTAATTCACTGAATAAGTATCCCGACCACAGTTTAAAGAAACTGCGAGTGTAAAATAGCTTTATCAATCACGTAGCAACAAGTGATTCTTTCCTCATAAACGGAAGATGAGCTCGAATTAATTTCGTTGCATCATGGAAAACAGAGACATTACCCATAAAATTGACAATATGTTCTTCAAATTCCTCATAAAACCGCTTAGTGAAGTCTTCTAATCCCTTATTGATGAAATATGAATTTTGTTCAGCTATGAGAACTGTAACAATTAACCCTCTTGATTTCATGATCAAAATCCGATCGGACATACCAATGAGAATGATGTGACCTTCTGCATAGGCAATCTCTCTCACAAGATTTTGGATTGCCACAATTGCAGGAGACTTAAGTGCCGAATGGGTCATTGTTCCCCCTTTTTGCCTAAATTCGTTAATAAAGGAAAACAAGGTTATTCCTTGCTCGGAGTTTATTACAAGTAATTGATATACGTCAAACGGAACCGAATAGGCGAATTCCGGATTTGTGATATATGCAGTTAATATAGCGATCAAGGCGAACGTAAGAAGCCACGTGTTGTGTACTTGAAAGTCATCTGAGAAGAGAATACTCGTTTGCGAACTTGAATATTCGAAGCCCAGTAACAGAAAATTTGTTAGCAGAGATGCAAATCCAATTAAAACTAGTAAACTTCCATTTGAAACGTCTGGTGAATCAGCATGTTTCAAAGTACGATACATGACCCGTAGACCAAATACGCTTATCCATAAGATAACTAAAGCAAAAATAGCCAAATATACATTTACTAATTTTTGTATCTCCGCTACCAGATCATCAAATCTACCTAGTGGTGTTAGAAATGCAATAATTAATCCACCAATGATCAGTGGTGCAGCTGTTCCGATGATCCCAACTCCATGAAGTAATCCAGGTCTAATTTTTTCAATCAGTTCAACATGAAGGTAAACTAGGAAAACAGCCATGGGTAGCATGATATCTCCAATCCAGGCCAAGAAGTCATCACTTCGATTAAATAGTGCACTGGATGGATCAGGTGGCGAGATCACATTTAATAATTCGGCAAGTCCGTGTAGCAATACTGCTGAAGATAAAAATTCCAGCCCCCTAATGTTTTTGACTGCGGCTTTGTACATGAGAACTCCAAAAACACTAACGGAAAAGAGAAATGGAATTAAGTGATAAACTGCCCCATCTTGAATGTCGCTCATTATTGAGCCGAGTGGCCCACCGAGTATCCAAGCCAAAAGTATTGTTCCAAATACACCAATTCCTATTGCAATTGCTGCCTTGTAGACAACCTTTATTCCGTGTTCGTATTCAAACAGTTCGCTTCCTGTATCAGGGGAATTTTCTTCCTCAGCCACAGGCTCCAATTTGAGGACTAATTTTAATGGTTTGCTGAAACCATTGATCACAAGCTTATGTGGAAAATATTTTGCAACGTTGAATCATCATTCAAAA
>JACZSS010000068.1 GCA_022574115.1 Candidatus Heimdallarchaeota archaeon
CATCCTCTTCTCTGGACACATACCCCATTTGGTTGAGTTCCTCTTCTGGAATCAACCAGTGGTTCTTATGGTCACAATGAGGGCAAGTGCCCTTGGTCAAACCCTTCGATTGAAAGAACCTTGTCCCGCGCTTTCCTTGCATTGAAGCGGGCTGCATCTCTCGTCAAGCCTGTCATCAATTCGGCAACTGCTTCCCAGGAGTTATTGGAGTCGTAGTACATCCGCATCCGATTTTCGAGTGCAGCCTTATCTATGGCATCTCCGCAAGTTTTGTCTCCGATTATATCTCTTGACTTTTTATCAATGATAACTACAGAGTAGCCGTGCTTTGCAACGGTGATCGCACAGCTTACTCCTGCGGGACCACCACCAACTATAATTAGATCATAGTCGAACTCATTTTCGGAGAGCACTAGTTTGAGATGTAAGGGATTATTCTTGAAGTTTTCAATCCTAACAGTAGAGCGGATGAAGTTTAGTGAGACAATTAATCAAGAATATCATTATCCTGCAAAACTGACTATTGATCAATCGATCTCATTGACAGCTTTGTGTCAATGAGTGCAATTTCATCTTAAGTGCAGAATTCCTCCCTCTTGGGAAGTTCCTAGAACAATTATTTTGGTATTTAATTCACTAAATTGTTTAATTGTTAATTCCTTGGGTCTTATAGACCTGCTTGATAATTTTATCCATTTCTAGTTCTTTTTTTTCCTCACACTGAAGCTGAGCCGCAATACCTCTAAAATATTTAATGATTAATGTTTTTGAGCTTGCATACTGCATTCGCAGTCTCACAGGGCTTTCCATTGGCATCCAGAAGACAAAAACTGTTTTTACGACTTCTATATTCGCCCGATTTTTTAACGGGATATCATAGAGAACATATCGTGGTTCGTTTTCTGGAAGAGCTGATACTACAGTCTGAAAGTTGCCGTCAAGTTCTTCGGACTCAACTTCAATCGTTTCATCATTGATCTTGAGAACTAAACCGCCTGCTGTCTTTCGAAATCGCATATCATCATACCTCTTAATGGTTTCTTCCTGAATAATTAAACCGGACATTGACACTTTTGATCACTCAAACAAATCTATAATTCAAATTTAAAGAGGCGATTATTATAGATAAATATATCCACTACTTCTGTAGTAGTTTCTGCAATGATTCAGCCTGAATTATCATTTTAAGACCTATAAGTGTGAAATCTGTTTCCAAGGAGCAATGTATTTACAACCCACAAAGAATCATATTATTATGACTCCATTTTGCTAAGAATTTAATTGTGACATCTTTGAACGAAGCCTGTTTAGTATTCCCATTTTCGAGAGACAATGCAAATGCCATCAGTGCATTACTTGCTTCTTTAGATATTCATCCACAATTGAACAAATTAGCTGTTTTCTTGCCTTCTCTCAACCAAGGTATTTCTTCATTAAACGAAGGTGCACTAGAATTTAAGAAAATAATTCTTGCTTTTAGTGTTTACAGTACCCAATTGGACCAAGTCAGTCATCAGATTGACCAATACCGAGATTTATTCAAAAATAAAAAGCTTCTTGTTTTCGCAGGTGGTCCTCATCCAATTGGAGATCCTTTTTCCATGCTATACAACGGGGCAGATATTGTTTGCACTGGTGAAGGAGAAATCACGTTTACTGATGTGCTTGCTCGTTACATCTCGGATCAGTCACTACTGGATATCAAGGGAATTGCAATTTTAACTCACAACAAACGATTAATAAAAAATCCCAAATCTGATTTTGTTGACTTGAACTCTTTTCCATCTTTTTCATTCAAGAGAGGGCTCATCAGGCCGATTGAAATCACGAGAGGTTGCGCATGGAAGTGCAGATTTTGCCAAATACGAAGCAAAGGGATTCCTGTTAAGCACCGGTCCGTAAGTGAAATCCTCAAATATGTAGACTTCACAGTGAAACACTTTTCTCAGCGACGGGCGGACATTCGATTTATTAGTCCAAATGCTCTTTCCTACGGTTCTCAAGATGGCAAATCTTTGAATTTGAAAATAATTGAGGAGTTGCTTTCAGGTATACGAAAACTAATTGGAGCTGAAGGAAAAATATATTTCGGTAGCTTTCCATCAGAACTTAGACCTGAAACTATAACGCCGGAAAGTGCGAAATTGTTAAAGAAATACACCAATGTCTCAAAATTAATTTTAGGAGGACAATCTGGTTCTGATCGTGTGTTGGAGCTATCTGATCGGGGTCATGATGTAGCAGAAACAGAGAGAGCTGTAGCACTCCTGATCAAAGAGGGTTTTGAAGTTGATGTCGACATTATTTTTGGTCTACCGGGAGAAGAAGATGAGGATGTCAAACAAACTATATCCCACATGGAAAAATTGGTAAAACTAGGAGCTAGAATACATTCTCATACCTTTCTTCCTCTAGTTGGCACTCCATTTGCTTCTTCGAAGCCAGGAAAGATTAACTCTCAATATCTTCAGCTAATTTCTGAATTTCAAGGATACCGGCTTCTTTCAGGACAACATGAGAAACAACAAGAGGAAGCGAAGTTGTTGGCATCGAGAAGAAGTGAGGAAAAAGAGATCAGAAGAAGCTATTCTTGAATGTTTTGTAATCTGTCATCGCAACTCTGATCGTTCTTAGAATTACTGGTCGGTTGTTTGGTCAATTAAGAACCAATAGTAATCTGTGATAGGAACTTTTTGATCAAGTTTTCTCAATAAAGTCACAATTTGACCTCGGTGATAGGTTGCGTGATTAGCGAGATTGAAAATTAACTGAAACCGAGTCAATTTTGTCTCCACATTATCCTCCTCGAGCGTAAAAGTTAATCTGTTATCGTTTTTCATAAATTCAGACCATTTGGAATGATATGACTGTATAAAATCCATTAATTCTCTGTTGGAAAGCGTAGATATATTCTCAACGTCCTGACGCCAATCGATTTTATTAATATCATAATACCAAGCCAAGTATTCTTCTGCAAGATGAATTAATCTTTGTCTGATCGAACCAGTATTAGATCCATGATCAAGTGAGATTTGATCATCGGATATCGATTTTAAAAGCTCAAAAATGACGTTGTCTGCCCACTGCGTGTAGTTAAGAAATATCTCAACTTCTGGATCTTCCATGATTAGGATAAGTTTAGTAACCTTTTCAAGATGTTGCCACTAATTGAGCTACCTCAATCATTAAGAGCAACAAATGATCAATTTGGTTGTGAATATTACTTATTCTAGTCAACGTAAACTGTCTGTAGAAGAATTTATATCAATTCTTAATCGTTCAGGCTTGGCTGAGGGAAGACCAGTCTCAGATATCCCACGATTAGAAAAAATGTTAAAACATGGGACTGTCCTTATTACAGTCTGGGATGATGAATTATTGGTCGGAGTTGGGCGGACGATTACTGATTACTCGTTCTGTTCATATATGTCCGATTTAGCGGTCGATAAAAACTGTCAAAGACAAGGTATTGGAAAAATAATAATTGATATAACTCGAGAAATTATCGGCAAGGATGTAATGTTATTACTTGTTTCTGCCCCAGCGGCCAATATATATTACGCGAAAGTTGGTTTTGTTAAAATGGACCGAGCTTGGATTATGATGCCAGACTAGCTTAATTATGCCAATCTTCGAGTTGATATGTATTTTGTAAGGTGGTTAAATCTGCCTTTATCAAGTTCTCAACAAATAATTCACTTACAATTCTACCCGTGAACGCATTGAGTGAGCCAACAATCGGAACCACACGTCGTGTGTCTACCGCACTACGGTGGTCAATTTCATTGTCGACCCTCGCTTGGATGTTTTGATGAACAGTTTTTCTAATTTGTTTATCAATTTTTTCTCTTTGTCCTCGTCCCCATATTTCTCTGTTTGACTTACCAGTTAAATACTCGTTTTCATCAATTGAGAGCCAAACATGGACCGATTTATTTCCAGAATAAATTAATCTGTAACCTTGATCCCAATCTTCACAAACCTGAATTGCTGTTTGAACCGATTTGACGAATGTATCATCATTTTCAAGGACAATAATTCCAGTTTTTAACATATAATGAGGCTGCTTTTTTTCTATTTCAATAGGAGAGAGCCATTCCGCCACACTCTGGAAGATCCTATATGGTATGAACTGACAATCAATGAGGGATTGGATATTCTCTGCTAGTGTATGATTATAGATTCTACGCTTGTTAGTTTTACGTTGTAATATTACCCACTGAGCTTGATTATCGCGAAGATTAAGTCCAAACACCTTGATATATCGGAATTTTAACTGTATTGAATCGTGAAATTCCCAATTATTGTAGTAGGATCGAACTAAATTAACTTGATGCTCATTCATTTTTCCATTTTGTAATGAGTAGTCAACTTCCATTTCGTCCATTCTGATGTTTATGACCTCAAAATTTAAGGTTGTTATCTAAACGAAAAATTTCGTTTACTGAAACTAATAACTTAAGTTAACTAAGAATACAATTTAGTCATGACATATAGCAGAGAAGGTATGCGTAAATACTTCCTCCCCATTTACATTATATGGGCATTTGTGAGCCCCACGATTATCATCATGGTAATTAACTTATCGAATGATAGACTCTTCTCTTTCTATGCACTTTTTGGTTTAATTTGGCCTTTAACTTTTGTAGTGTATCCTGCATTCTATGCATCTTTTCAAGACAGTCCAGGTACATTTAATTTATTTTGGGTTTCCGGAATTGAGCTAGAAATCAAGACTTGGGGAGTGGTTTTTTTCGCGGTCGCTTGGATTGGACCGGTAATTCATCTCATCCTGGCATTGTGGTTTCACAAGATAGCTGTAGCTCTCCGAGAGGAAAAAAAAATTGGCTGGGGAGATTACTTCGCTGGATTTCTGTAATTGAAAATTAATTTATCAGTGGAGTAAGAATTAAAGATAGAAGATAAAAAATGGTGTAAGCAACTTAATTGGATGAGACCTCAGCTGAACGCGGTTATCGTAGAAGAATTTTCGGAAGATTCTACTAAAGTTCTCATCAAATACCGAGGAAACCACGACCTTCACGGAATTGAACTTCATGGCGTAGATGCCGATCTTAGTTGGTTAAAAGGGGAGAGTAAACAACTGATACCATCAGATGATGATGAGCAAGATTATTTGATATATTCTCTCCAGATCATCCTGGAACATCAGTGTGAATTTAGAGCTCGTGGCTATGAAGATGATGACGACTATTGGGAAGAAAGAAATCACATTCTAAAACGGAATAAAGATGGGTCAATTGAGCTAGAAACAGAAGAGGAAGTGATGGCACTTCTTGATTATAGACCCATTGCTCCAAGAATTGCTCCCAAGTTGATGGGGATACATTTGTTGAATATAAAGGACGATCACTCGGTAGTTCAAATAATTTATCGTGGAAGCCCACAGCTCGAGAATGCGGAGTTGCAAGGTATTGATGGTCATGAGGAAAATCGTGCCAGTCTTAGTTGGACGAAAAATGAAAGCGTAATGATGGAGCAATTAGGGGAAATTGAGGATGATCCAGTTTTTGTTATCCAAATTATTCTAACAACTTCAATCGAATTTCGGGCTCGAGGTAGCTATAATCTGGTTGATCATTGGGAAAGTGGTGAAAATCACAAGATTTTTAGGCATGAAGATGGAACAATCGGGCTTGATCTCAATGATATAGTACTAGAGCAATTAGACTTCAAAAACAAATTCCCATTAAATTTTGAACCGACACAAGATGAATCACTGAAATGCCTGAGGTTGGAATCAGCAACAAAACCTACGGTTTTACAATTTCTGATTTACGTCTCAAATTGGTATACTGCTTACATGAAAGATCCATTCAATCAAGATATGTTTACTTTAATCCCTCGAATGGTTCGATACATCAAAACAGCAACTCGAAAACTGAGATCTGCTAAAGTTGATGAATTAGTTTTACCTATAACACACGCGCTCTACGACATCTACTCGTCGGTAATATTATTCATCGATGAGGATGAAGATCAGCTGAAAGAGATTTTAAAAGGAAAAAAGCTAGAACTCGTCTTTGATCCGATGCTCGAAAAAGTGAAAAGATTAGACACCGAGAATATTGGGGATGAAGAGGACCGAGAAGTTCGACTGAGGCTTCTTTGGAGAGACTACCTTTAAACTAAAAAGCAGTTGTAACGTGATCTTGTTTTACCAGCTTGTTGTACAATTCTCCATACATCGCAACTAATGCAGCATGTGCAACCGCTTCTTCAAATTGATCTCGAGGTGAAGCCTCGGACGGTCTTAACTTGGTGTAGACGAAACGTCCAAGTCCGATAAGGATTTTAAATGGAAACCAAAATACCTCTGCAATTTTATACATTGTAACAGTTAATTTTCTTCTGATTTCCCACTGGCGTTTTTTCTTAACTTCCTGCTTTTCTTCTTTGGATTTTGGCTTGTTCTGACGAGTTTTACGTATTTTAGTAGGAATGCCTTTGAGCGTTGAGGTGATTTCATTGTATCTTATGCTAGTCAACTCTATAATTTGTTGATTCCAAAAACTATCTCCAATAATATCGAATATTCGATTTGCATATGATTTTAAACTTATTACCAAAACGATGGGAACAGCAAAGATCCCCAGAATCAAGTTTCTGAGAAGATCTAGAATTTTTCCCTGCCTACTTCGCACCACATAATGATCTTCCAAGAACTGTCGGGCTCCAAATGCAAGACCTGTGCAAGTCTGTCCCAGTTCGACCGAACTGAGCATATTTTGGAACTTTTCTTCCATCATAATTATACCTCGAAGTGAAGCAGTGATCATAACATTATTAACCATATCATCATCCATTTGTCCCGCTTCAATTTTGTAGCCGATCAACTTGAGAGTGTCCTCTCCTGTTTCATAATCAAAATAATTATTATTGGAAAATTCTTTAACCGCGGTTTTACGTTTCCATGGTCTCCAGGAGAATTCGTGTTGGTAATACGACAGTGCAAACTGACGTGCTGTCTCTTTTCGCATATCGCGGAAATCTAGTTTGGCTAGATTATCCTCAGTATCGTTCATCATCACCGCAATCATTTTTCTAGTTTTACGAGGAACTGCTGATGCGTTCTTTCCCAATAAAGAGTTAATATTATCGGTTAAATCCGAGATTTGTTCCTGCATCTCTTTTTTGAATTCATCTAGAGTATCGCCATCAACAGGTGGTAAGTCGAGGAAGAGGAACCCAGCTGATGCAGCCATGAATGGAATTGCAAATAATTGTTCAATCGATTTATAGAATGCAGCCCCTCGATAATTTCCATGTTTTAGCGAAAATTCTTTTGCCGCTTCTGCAAGCCCATAAAATGGCCCAAAAATACCTGAAAAGGTTGCCAATGCAAGACCGAGAGAAGCGAAGAAAATAACAATTACTTGTCTACTTAACCCTAGTCTATCTTCTAGTATTGCAAATCCTCCGAGGAAGACAAAAACGATAAATGTAAGGCCGAGATCAATTCCCTGCCCTAAACTTTTACGAAGTGCATAACCCTCACTTATATCTTCTACTGCTCCGGTCAGGTCGCCTAAACTTTGTAATGCCAATTCAGTTTGAAGTCTAGCTGGGTCCGACATAGTATTGGCAATATTGACGAATAACATCTTGAGAGCATCAATATAAGGCATAAGCTCTTGCACCTTGGGTGGAAAGATCAAATCAATCATGAAAACAATAAATTGGGCGGACAAAGCGACAATCACTATTGGCACAGTGATCATGACGAGTAATCCATTTTCAGCTCGAACAATTGCGGTAAAAAAAGTCAATATTGTAATAAAGGCAAACATGACGTGATATGCGAACGGAAGATAGTCAAAACCGGCGAAAAAGGGAATTTCATCCCAAATTCCTTCGACTGCATCAATCTTACCTTGGATCAAGCCGAAAACCACAATCAGAGGCAGAAAAATACTGATTGAGGCAGCTAAAGTACTCAATCTTTTCCCTGTTTGGGTAAAGCCCGCAATCGTACCAGTAATAGTTACAACCAATAGAATAATGGCAACGTAGTAAACGGTTCCTTGTGCCGTTGCGTCAAAACTTGGGGATAGTTGAGCCATATAGAGTAATAATCCACTTAAGGCTATAATAATCAAATCGGTTACCTTTAATTTTGACATATACTTCATTTAGCAACAAATTATTAATAACAGTTTTTCGTGATGAACATCAAATCGTGAGATGTAACATCATTTTTCGTCAGTATATTCAATAATAACTTACAAGAAAATATAACTAAAATAAAATACATGAGTTAATTTAGTAATTAATTAGTGAATAGCGAACTAATCATCATTCATTTACTATTCGGATTGTTGGCTTCTTTTTCACCGTGTTTATTTCCATTGCTTCCCAGTTATGTTGCCCTCACAATTCAATCAAAACATAATAAGAAAACAATTTTTATTTCCTCACTTTTTCTTATTCTTGGAATACTTACCGTCTTTCTGACGATCGGTCTGATTTCAGCCCAAATTGGCAATTTTCTTCTCAAAAACTATTCCAATTTTGCGAAAATTCAAGCGTTATTGTTAATCCTTGCTGGAACAGTTCTCATCAGGCCTCCCAATTTTTTCTACAAATTTCAGATTCCTGCAAAATTAGAAAACATGTTATACAATGAAGATTCAGCAAGAAATCCCTATCTCTTCAATTACATCGTGGGTCTGAGTTATACATTTATAGCAGCTCCTTGTGCAGGTGGGATATTTATTGCCGTTTGGAGAAATATGATTGCCTCATCAAATCCAATTGATCCATTTCTGATCATAGTTGCTTTTAGTCTCGGAGCAGGAATGCCTTTCTTGTTCATGAGTCTCTATTTACCAACGCTCAACAGTCAGATAATTGGTAGAATTCAGAATGCATCAAGGAAGA
>JACZSS010000667.1 GCA_022574115.1 Candidatus Heimdallarchaeota archaeon
TACCTCTATTTGCCATAGGTGCTGTTTTTGCTACCATCTTATTTGGTATTAGTAGTATATTGACCAAATTCTTAATCAGGGATTTTGGCAATTCCTTCAATTTTTTAGTTTACCAGTTGCTGGTTAGCTTTCCTCTAGTAGCTCTTCTCGCATATGTTGAGATAACTCGATTTGACGGACTGGATGGATTTTTGTCAGTCAGAACGATTATGATTATGCTAGTCCTCTCGTTTTTCACCTTTTTCGGATACATGTTTCTTTTGTTTGGGTGGGAAAAAGGCGACATTTCAGTAGGTGGAATTATTCTTTCCACGCGAGTTCTAATTGCTACTCCGCTAGCATATTTCTTGTTGCAAGAGCGATATCCCACCATAATTTATTTTTTTGTTGTGATTGGATTTGTTGGAGCAATTACTGTCAGTTGGCAGAGTGAAATGAGTTTGAAATCCTTATTTACATTTAAAGCAAGTGGAATTGGCTGGTTTTTCTTAACTTCTCTATTTTGGGCGATAGGTAATTTTTTTGTCACCTATTTGGGAAATGATGTCCCTCCGTTTTTCTTTTTATTTGTTAGACAAGGGTTTATGATACTTTTTTTAGTAGCTTTTTATTTGGTAAATAAGTCAAGATTCGATCATCATCTGATTAAAAGGAGCGATAATTTCTTCAGTTTATCTATAAGCTATTTTGTTGCCTTGTTGTCGGCGCAGGTTTTATTTATATACGCATTGGGGAACTCATTAACTATAACGGAAGGTATAGGCGTGAGCGAAGGAATTTTTACTGTCATAATGAGTGTTGGCGCCGCTTATTTTATTGGCAATCAGACGCTTCAGGAACCTCTGGACAGAAAAACACTTACTGTAAGATTGATCGGCTCTGTAATAACTTTGATCTGCACTTTGGGGATCATTTTTAGTGTGGTAAACTAATCTTGAATGATAGACACATCATCGGATATTTTTTCGGCGTAAAATTACAAACGCTGTTGAAAATGAGATAATAGATAATGCTAATGTGAAGCCTGGCAGTGATGGGGGGCCAGAAGTTGAGGTAGTGTCATCTATGGTTGTGGTTTCAATACTAGTTGTTGTATCATCGTCTGTTGAGGGTGTGCTAGTCGATGTTTCCATACTTGAAGTACTTGTTGATGATGTCGTCGTGGTTGAGGGGGATGTTGACGTAACAGGAGCTGTAGAGGTAACAAGTGTTGTAATATTTGTTCCCTGGATTAGGCCTGGCCATTTAGTTTTTTGAACATTGGCAAAGTAGTTAACACTCATACTTATTGGCTCCCATACACCAACGAAATCATGTCTATTTTCAGTTGGTATTATTTGATATTGCAAAATGTCGTAAGCTACATGGATATTATCTCCGTTATCATCGAATGTTATCAACCCACTGGCTCCAATTGCATTATTGCCAATTTCTCTCAAAGAATTTGCTATCTGCAATCCATCCAAAGTATTGAAATGAGCAATTGCATCTCCCATCATCATTACTGCATCATACGCGAAAGAGGCAAAAAAGTGTGTGTCAATCCCGTAAGTGGTATTAAAACGAATGTTAAAAGTAGATTCAGGATTAATTGTGAGGGTTGGACCCAAGATCCCGTCCAATATCTCAGGACCTACCAAGGGATGGTCTGTAATAAACAGATTTTGCATCTCCTCACTGGCCAGAATGAGTCCAGTGAAGTTTTGATTTGATAACTCATTTAAGATAGCTGCTCCGTTGGTCAAATCTGCAACTAGTACAATTGTGTCCGGATTACCTCCAAGAATTGAAGCGACCAATGTTTGAAAATTCGTAGAACCTGAATTGTAAACCATGCTTAACTGAGTAGATCCTGTGAAGTTTGCTGTAAATCGGTCAATTATTCCGATTCCAAAGCTATCATTGATTGCTATCGTACTAACGTTCATTGAACCTGCGATCTTTGCAATTTCCGCTAGAATTGATCCTTGAATAGCATCATTTGGTGATGTTCTAAAAATTAATCCGCTGTCATTGAGCCCAGAAATGTCAGGTGAGGTTGCAGAATAAGATATAAGTGGAATTTGATTGTCGATGAATGTTTGAGCGACTTGTAGTAAATTGGATGATAAAGCTGGACCGACAACTCCATGAACTCCATTTGCGACCAAAGCGTTGGAGGCAGTTTGAGCTACTACTGTATTTGAACCTGTGTCTTGAATATTCAAAGAAAATCCAATTGTTGGATA
>JACZSS010000668.1 GCA_022574115.1 Candidatus Heimdallarchaeota archaeon
TTGTAGACCTGGATGCGGTCGCGGCGGCAGTCCAGCACCATGATGCGGTTCTCTTGATCCACCTCCACCGCAAAATAAGTCGACGATGGGATAGTCCGCGGGTTTCATAGAACTATATACAATTTGCTGTCTTTTATTTGTGTTTGATAAATTTCTAGGGCTTCTGTTGCAGGCGGATTTTGTGCTTCGCCATCCTCTAAATCAAAGACTGAGGTATGTAATAGACAAGTAACATAACCTGGTGAAAAGTGACCCTTCGTCAGATCATAGGTTTTATGGGTACAAATACGCGAATTGACAAGATATTTTCCTTCATTAATACTCACCATGAGTGGAATTCCTTCCACATCGACGCTGTTGAGAATTCCTTCTTTGATAGATGAGATATCACATACAAAAACTAAATCGGACATGGTAAATACCTATTTCACGGCTAACCACTTTTTCTCGAGATACATTCTCGAAATATTCGCAAGTACCTCATCATCTAACACCTTGAGAATATACTCAAAGTAACCTTTGATTAGCATCTCTTTGGCATTGGCTTCAGTAATACCTCGACTTTCAAGATAGAAAATTAATTCTTTATTAATCGGTTCAACTGATGCTGCGTGAGCGGCTTTTACATCATTTTGGTAAATCTTTAATGAGGGTACAGCATTAATTTTTCCTTTTCCAATCGTTAATCCTCTTGAAGTTAACCAAGAGTCCGCGTTCACACCTATTTCAGGTATAACAATTAATCCTCTTAGTATTGATTCTGCTTTTCCCATCATCACTGTGCGGGCATGCGTTTGTCCGATAGTTTCAGGGGCATTATGGGTAATTTGCGATTTAATATCGAAGCGTTGTTTATTATTTCCAAATTTTGCGTAAAGATCATAAGCTTCTGCTCCAACACCACTTAGATCGACTTCGCTGTTTAGTCGGGTCATTAAACCACCCTGTAGATGTGTAGCAGAGATCAATTTTGCATATCTGTCTAATATTACTGTGCTTGACGAAATGTAAATCGTATTTTCGCTTAAATTTTGAACTTGCAGATATTTCAACCGTGAGTTATCTTTAAGCACTTTGATCACCTGTCTGATATACAAGGACTGTCCTGAATGATCTGTTGAATTCAAAACCTCTACAAACGTCACTGATGAATTTGGTTCCAAATAAATAATGAATTCTTCATAATTAGCTATTTCTTCCTTCAGCAGATGTATGGATCTCACGATTGGAGGTTCTACAACAACATTTTTGGGAATGTATAGTATTAAAGTTTTAGTCGCAAACGCACTTGCAAGAGCCCCCAATTTATCAAAACCAAGTGCCAGTTTATCCGCTTCTTCAACAATGCGTCTAGCTAGCTCTTCATCGGCTTTGACAAAATTGGCTAAGGTTCCGAGCATCACTCCCTTTTCTTGTAGATCATTTGGCAGTTCGATCTGTAAATCTATTTCATTCTCAATAAGCATTGATCCGGTCATTGCCTGATGTTCATCTTTAACCAATGCAATCTCATTTTTAGAAAGTGACCATGAAGGTTTAAGGCTGCTTGGTTCGAAGTTTTTGAAGTTCGTATATTTGTAAAACAGAGTATCTTGATCAATGGGTAATTCATTAAATTGAGTAAAATAACTCATGCGTCTTTCGGTGATCCAACTTGGCTCACGATTGATTTCCGAGAGTTGGTTAATTTGCTCAACAGTGGTATAATCTGTATAGAATAACGAGGCTTCACTCATTTTGAATTGTCCAATCTCCTATTTATCTTACTTATTTTTTAAAATAAAGATAAGTCCCCTTTGTTTCTTTATTTTAATGGAAGATGTATTCAAAATACTTTACAATTTGTTGGAGTAAAAATGGGCCCGCCCAGAGTTTCGGATATTGTCTTTCGAACTGGGGATCTATTCCGTGTGAGGGAATTGTCATTTGGCTTCGAATAACCTCAAAACTAGACGAATTAACCAGGCTAGACCACGAGCCCTAATCTGACATTTCGCGTTCACTTATTACCAATTATGTTAGGAAATGCGGGATTTGAGAAGTAGTTCTGCTAATGATATCATTCAACGATTAAACATGTTGGTTAATCTTTCACGAAAAATATAGGCTGCAATGGCTGCAATAATCAAAAACACAAACAAATAGAATTCAGCGTACGGTGTATTTGGGTTGAGTGACTCACTTTCCAAAGTAATTGTAAATGATTTCGTTTGCTCATTACTGGA
>JACZSS010000669.1 GCA_022574115.1 Candidatus Heimdallarchaeota archaeon
AGCGATTTAAAGACGACCAAAACAATTCTGTTCATACATGGAGTGTGGATGACTCTAAAATGCTGGAATAAATTTATTCCGTACTTTGAACAATTAGGATATACTTGTATTGCACCTCCATGGCCCTACAAAGATCGACCTATTGAGGATCAGAGAGATAATCCTGACAAAAAATTTGGAAAGTTGGGCGTGAAAGAAATTGTTGATCATTATGCAGATATCATAGAGAACTTGGATGAGCAACCGATTATCATTGGTCATTCCTTTGGTGGACTAGTTACACAGATTTTGCTGGATCGAGGTTATGGTTCGTGTGGAATTGCCATTGATTCAGCTCCACCAGCTGGCGTTTTCTCATTTTATCCATCGACTGTTAAAGGTCTACTTTGGATAACTCTTAATCCATTTTCGTCCAGAAAAGTCAAGACCCAATCGCTCAAAAGATTCAAATATTCATTTGTGAACAAATTATCAGAGGACGAACAAGAACGTGTGTATCAAGAATTTGTGGTGCTAGAAACAGCGAGAATATTTTTCCAAGGGTTATATGCCCCATTTCTGAAAATAATGAAAATAAATTTCCAGAATATAGACCGTAAACCTCTCCTAATGATTGCAGGTGGCGCTGATAATTTGATTCCTGCAAGAATGACGCGGAGCAATCACAAGAAATATCAAAAATCAGTGACAAAAACTGATTATAAGGAATTTGAGGGGAAATGCCATTGGATTATCCAACAAGATGGATGGGAAGAAGTTGCCGAGTACACTCATAACTGGATTAAAGAAGCATTAGACATCAGTTCATCGATAGCAACATAATAACTAATTGATAATTCAAATAGTAAAATATCAACCTCTTTGTCCTCGTCTCTATCAGAACTAAGAAAACATCTTGTGAATTTATTGACTCGGATATTGGAGAATAGATGAAAGCCATTGTTGCAACAAAATATGGATCGACGAAATATCTTCAACTGTTAGAAATAGATAAACCCACTCCTAAGGACAACGAAATACTGGTAAAAATATATGCCTCAACCGTTACATCGGGTGATGTCACCATTCGAAAGCTCAAATTCCCTGTCTATCCAATTTTTTTGCTCTTCGCCAGAGTATTTTTTGGTATGAAAAACTTGAGAAAAAAAGTGTTAGGACATGAGGTAGCAGGTGAAATTGAAGAAATAGGCAACGATGTCGAAAAATTCAAAGTAGGTGATCAGATTTTTGGCAGTACTACCGGACTAACAGGCGGTGGGCATGCTGAGTACATTTGTCTTCCTGAAGACGGTCTAGTAAGCTTAAAACCTAGCACTATGACTTATAATGAGGCTGCAGCTGTGCCAATTGGGGGCATGACTGCTTTACAGATACTTAAGAAAGCAAATATTCAGAAGGGACAAAAAGTTCTGATCTATGGCGCTTCAGGGAGTGTAGGTACCTTCGCTGTACAAATTAGCAAACATTATAGAGCTGAGGTGACCGGAGTATGCAGTATAACTAATCTAGAAATGGTTTCGTCATTGGGAGTGAATCAGGTAATTGACTATACAAAAAATGATTTTACCAAAAACGGAGAGACTTATGATGTGATTTTTGACGCTGTGGGTAAAATTTCCAAGTCTAGCAGCAAAAAATCACTAGCTAAAAATGGAATTTACCTTTCTGTTCAGTCTTCAACAAAGGAGGAGCTCGAAGATTTAATTTTTCTCAAAGAACTCGTGGAACAGGCGAAATTAGTATCGGTTATTGATAGCCAATATCCACTTGAGCAAACTGCTGAAGCTCACCGTTATGTGGAGAAAGGACATAAAAGTGGGAATCTTGTCATCACCGTAGTCCAAACTGATGATTAATTGGTTAAATTTTTTGCATTATCGTATACCGATTGTATCGTCCTCCGAAGTAATCTAGAGTCGTTATAAATTGTGATTAAATTAATCCCGAATTCTCGCAATTTAGCTATTTCATCAATTCCCTTTGTATGCATACCCACAAACTTTCCCTTTGCTTTGGTTTTCTTACAGATTTTGGCGATAGCTTCGTTTAAAATTGGATGAGAAATCTCCCCATGTTTTTCGATACCAAGGCTAATGCTCAAGTCCATTGATCCTATGTACACTCCATCCAAACCCTCAACTGAGAGTATTTCGTCAAGATTTGCTAACCCGTGGGCAGTTTCTATCATGGCCAGGGTTACTATTGTGTCATTGGCTTTG
>JACZSS010000670.1 GCA_022574115.1 Candidatus Heimdallarchaeota archaeon
ATGCGAATGATAGTCACAAAGGACGAAGGCTTCCTGGCATGTTTGGAAGCCCTGAAGTTAATTTTGTTAATCCTTCAGCACCCATTGGAACACAAATTGTCCAGGCTGCAGGAGTTGCTTATGCACAGAAATATCTAAATGACGGACGCATCTGTGCTGTATTTTTTGGCGATGGAGCAACTTCCTCAACTGATTTTCATTCAGGTATGAACTTCGGTGGAGTCATGAAGGTTCCAGTGATCTTTGTTTGTATGAACAATCAGTTTGCAATCTCAGTACCAATCGAAAAACAGACCGCTGCTGCAAAATTAATAGACAAGGCAATCGGGTATGGGATACCTGGAATTCAAGTAGATGGAAACGACATATTAGCGATGTATTCTGCACTTCAAGACGCATACGACAGAGCAAAAAGTGGCGATGGTCCTACATTTATTGAAGCGATGACTTACCGGATGGGACCCCATACATCCTCTGATGATCCATCAAGATACCGGGATGACAGAGAGGTTAAATCTTGGGCCAAAAAAGATCCAATTTCAAGATTTAAAAAATATCTTATCAAGAGATCATTATGGACAGAAGCAAAAGACAAGAGATTGATCAAGAAACATGATGAAATGATAAACGAACTAATTGTGATTTCTGACAACACACCCGAGCCAGATATTGAGACCTTATTTACAGATGTCTATGAAGAAATGCCATGGATGCTGAAAGAGCAATTAGAAGAAGTTAAAAAATTTTACAGATGATTCATATGGCAGAATTGACAATATTAGAAGCTATAAGAGAAGCTCTTGATCAAGAGATGGATCTCAATGACAAAGTCATTGTATTAGGTCAGGATGTTGGGCCCAATGGAGGAGTATTTAGAGCCACCCAAGGATTATATGAAAAATATGGTGACGAACGCGTGATTGACACACCATTAAACGAGAGTGGAATCATTGGATTTGCCGCAGGTATGGCACTTTATGGCCTCAAACCGGTCGCAGAAATTCAGTTTATTGATTTTATATACCCGGCTTTTGATCAAATCCAATCTGAAGTTGCAAAATTTAGATATCGAACAGGTGGAGCAACCACCTGCCCACTAATCATACGTAGTCCGTACGGTGGTGGAGTTCGAGGTGCTCATTATCACAGCCAATCCCCAGAGGCGTTCTTTGCTCACACACCAGGATTAAAAGTAGTTATACCAAGTAATCCACATGATGCTAAAGGACTCTTAATTTCTTGCTTACGACAAGAAGATCCGATTTTGTTCATGGAGCCGAAACGGATATATCGAGCATTCAAGGAAGAGGTTCCAGAAGAAGATTATACTGTCCCATTAGGACAGGCAAATGTCACTCGAGATGGTAGTGATGTAACTCTCATCTCATATGGGGCAATGGTTCACGTGGCTTTAGATGCAGCAGAATTAGCATCTCGTGAAGGCGTTGATTGTGAAGTTATCGATTTACGAACAGTTAATCCGCTTGATATTCTCACAATTGAGGAATCAGTCAAGAAAACGGGACGTGTGATCAGCGTGACGGAATCGCCTAGACAGGCAGGATTTGGGGCAGAATTATCAGCACTGGTTGCAGAGAGATGGATTGAATATATGGAAGGACCGATTTTGAGAGTTGCAGGTTATGACACTCCATATCCGTTTATTCTTGAAAAATACTATCTACCTACACCAGAAAGGACTCTGGATGCCATAAAGAGAGTGTACAATTACTAAGGAGAGAATTGATATTGGTTTATGAATTAAAGTTTGCAGATATTGGAGAAGGAGTTCACGAAGGAGAAATCCTTGAATGGCACGTGGCAATAGGTGATGTAGTCAAAGTCGAACAACTGCTCTTGGAAGTTAACACCGAGAAAGTCAACGCGGAGATTACATCTCCAGTTAGCGGTACTGTTGACTCACTTGAATTTGATGTAGGGGACATTGTTAAAGTTGGTCAGGTGTTAATCAAAATAGATGAAGGGAACGGAAAGTTAGCTGAAACTAAAAAACCACAGCCAAAGAAAGATGTCGAAGCCGAAAAAGATGATTCACTTTTCACGCCCGCAGCACCTTTCCAACGAATTACACAGATTACAAAGGTAGCAAATGTTGTTAATGAACGAGTCCTAGCGCCAACCGAGGTCCGTAGAAGGGCAAGAGAAGCTAATGTAGATCTAAAAACATTAGTAGGTAGTGGTCCTTGAGGCAGAATT
>JACZSS010000069.1 GCA_022574115.1 Candidatus Heimdallarchaeota archaeon
TCTATCAAAGATTACCTATCATCCGTTAGCTAATGGAATCGCATTCTGGAACGATATTGGTTAGTGATATCCGATTTCTGACTGGATAGAGGCTTTAGGGTTAGAGCCATTGTGTCAATGTAAATTGGTGCATTAACCGTTAACTCATTAACACATAATCCCTTATTCATAGGTATGCTGCTAGTTCCAATCCTCAGAAGAATTAAGTTAATTAAGAACTAGATTCTAGGCTTCAAAATTATATTTTACGCCAGTTAATTGTTCAGACAATTTCCAAAGCTTTTGTGCTTCTTCTTCGTTATATGCATGTTTAGGAGCCTTAACCCTCTTAGGATATCCTCGAATTTGTGCCAATCCTCGAGGGCCGATGTAATCTCCTCCTTCAACATCGGGAGCAGTGGCAGCGTACGTCATGGGTAAGGTTCCTTTGGAAACATTTTGCGCAATGAAAAAATTGCTGAATTTATACAATCTCGAGTAAAAGGTTTTTCCGTTTAATGTAGGTCCATTTTGTTGGAGATTTGTGGCTGTATAGCCCGGATGAACTGCAATCGAGCTAACTGTTTCAATTCCATGAAGATTAAGTTTACGATCCAATTCGAAAGCGAATAACAAATTCGCAAGTTTAGATTGTCCGTATGCTCCTGTTCTGCTGTACTCTTTTACGCTATGGAAATCCTCGAAATTTATTCTCCCTCGTGCTGCGACGATGCTGCTTTGACTGATTATTCTTGATCCAGGAGTCGATCTCAACTCGTCCAGCAATAACCCAGTCAAGGCAAAATGGGCGAGATGATTTACGCCGATTTGTAGTTCAAATCCTTCCTCTGTCTCCATTCTTGGAGGTTGCATAACACCTGCATTGTTCAACAACCCGTGAAGTTGTGTGTGATCTGCTCTAAACTGTTTGGTAAATTTTTTTACTGATTCCAAGCTAGATAAATTAAGTTCCATTAACTCTAGATCTGCTTTTGGCTCTTCTTGTTTGATTTCATCCAATGCTTCTTGACCTCTCACCAAATCACGAACTGCCATGATGACCTTTGCGTTTTTAGCAACTAGTTGCCGTGTTCCTTCGAATCCAAGGCCACTGTTAGCTCCAGTGATGATAAATATTTTGCTCGATTGATCTTCCATATCCTCGGCTTTCCACTTTTTCTTCACTAGCGGTCTTGTAGACTGACTCATACAAATACGGGTTATACAGAGTTTATATAAAACATTTCACTTGGGCTGATTCTAAGATCTTCGAGCTACATGCAAGAATATCAAACTTCTCGACTAGTAAAAAGAAACATATTTTTACAATGAAAAGTATCAGCTTTCCGACTCCATTGGGGTTGTTCTTGGGATAAATTAACAACCGATCTAAGCTATCTTCAGGCAAGTGCTCAGGTTCCATCCAGAGATCAGATTAGGGGGAGGGTTGAACCAAAGATGCATCAGTTCGCTCCTTTCACAAGTTGAGCAATCCGTCAATCGAAATCCCATCTTAAATTTAACATAGTAGAGATCGACAAGACGTTAATTTATTTGGGTTGCACAATTTTTATTTATGAATTTGAACTAGTCAATTATTATCACAAATGAGTATCTTAACTGAGATGACTTTAACGACTTGGTTTGAATTAAGTATTGCAGTGTTGAGTGTGTTCCCGGCAATATTGTTGTACAACCATTACAAAAAAACTGGCATTTCAAGTTTTTTGTATTTTACAATAGCTTTCATCTCGGTGTCCATAATAGAACTTACTCTAGTGTTTCGTGATCTCACCTCTTTATCCGCCCTTTCTGAACAAGTGGGAGATTTCACCACTATTGTCCTCTATACGATATTTTTCTCACATGCATTAAGGATTAAGTGGGTAAAATCGCCAATTATTTTTTTAGTTACCAATATTTTGTTCTTTGCTGTTAATCTAATACTGATTTTATTTTATTCACCAGTTGTCGTATCCCAGAGAGAATTCTCCCTGTTCATGAACATGTATAGATATGGAGATACCACTAATAGTTTTGGAGTAAAAATTGGAGATAATCTTATCCAAGCTAATGGTTACAGCTTTCTTTTATTTATTTATGGATTCTATGTAACCGCCCTATTCCTTTACGTGTATATTACAACCCCACCTGTTTCAAAGAATGTAAGAGTTCATCTTGTCCGTAAAATTTGGATTTTAATCGGCTTCTTTGTTATTTTCTCCCCATTAATGGCGTTGGGGCACCTCGTCGGGCTTTGGACCGGACAATTGATATTCGGAGTTTTGTCCAATTTAATTGCAATGTTGTTAATTATTTTTATCACTCTAAGGTATCCAGAATCCTTGCTCATTTCCGAATCTGAGATTATCAGATCTGGAAATCTCTATACAACTGTTCAGAATTTGAATAGCGTACAGGAAATTAAAAACTTTGGTATGCCCCAGCTTGTGGAGTATATTAAGAGCCTCCCGACAGATCTTCTGCTAAGGCACAATATAATAATAGATCAAAAGTAACTTTTACTGAAGTGGTTATTAACCCTTAATTCATCATTCTAGATAAAGCATTTTCTTGATACTTAGTAAATAATCAGCGAGCTCCAACGCCCCCTTATTCTGGGCAATTGCTGTTCCTAGCTGTCCCAAGACATCAAAATTGTTCATGATCGTGAATCTAAGGACGAACAGCTAAACTTAAGCAGTTTAAATAATGAAATGAGTGCTTCAACTAGAAACGAGTAATTCCTCGTTTTTCAAATTACCCCCACGCCTACAAAATGTAGGAAAGGCACTTCTGGCACCAGAAGACAACGGTTGAATGATGGGATTGCAGACTCAAATCCAACTTGCTTCAGAAGCTATATGCATCTGGAGTGGGGCTCATATCGGTAGCCCTATTGTAGCATCTTAGGATAGTTACAAAAATTGTATCCGTACAATTTAACCGATCATTCCAGTTATTGATAGCATCTTTCAATCCTGAAAGTTGAACAAGTGAAATCCATAAGTGGTAATTTCTGCCTCAGTTGCCAGAATTCCATTCCAAGTACCAATATGTTTCATGGCCATACGAAAGTGCACAACAACGCTACGACCACCCTCGACTAGTTCCAACAAATCAACCTTTTCTACTCTGAATTGATTTGTCAAGGTTTTCACTCGAGTCTTAATGCCCATAATTCTATTAATTTTAGTCAATTCTGGATCCATTAAATCAAGTTCAGTGGCTTTAGGATCATGTGTCGACTGATATGGCCTGTAATCTGGATGAATGATATCAACTAATAAGTCATAATTTTTGCCCACTAGTTCACCATCATAATAAAGGGAAAGAATTTCCCAAATCGGTTGAGACGAAATTAGCTACTATAGATTAGATCCGTTTAATTAATGTACGTTTCTTTTCAATTTCCGCTTTTAATTTACTCAATCTCAATTCCTCACAATACCATTTCTACTACGATATTTCTAAACTGTCTTTGTACCTGATACTTTACAGCGGGTAATGCGAACAGTTGTCAGGTGAATCGAATTAGATTGACTCCAACTCTTCTAAAGCTGCTAGGAAGATATCTTTGGTTATTTCCACTGGAGGGAGCTCGATCTTTTTCTCGATTTGTATATCAAAAATATTCTCAATCTCAGTATCGAGCTCTTCACTCACACTGATCATCATACCCATATCAAGGTCTGCAAGGAGCATTTTAATTATTTCCGAGTTCTTCAACAAGCGTAAACGCTTGAGAACATAATTGTAATTTGCCTTCCGAGGCACTGATAGCACAAAGACGCCATCGTGGATTTTTTGGAAGAATATTTTTTGTTTTTCCATGTTAATCGATATTAACTTGTCATTTAGTTCGTGAGTGATAGCAAGTATGGCTGAAGAAAATCCTGCAAAAAGATGAATATCAATCTCATCCTTGACAAACGGATAGTGATAAAGCGTGGTACCTTCATGAGAAATAATGGTAAGATACCGGATTTTTTTCATACTAAATGAGAATTAAAACTCGAATTAAAATACTTAATTTAGATACATCATCCAATTTGCAGGTACAAATTATTAAATGCTGAAATTAATAAATGTGAGAAATTTGGGTGAGATGATCTCACCGCTGTCGATTTGGATTTGCTCAAACTATTTGAAGCTACTTTTCGCCTAAAGCTTTTATTCCGGATATTTTGGCAATTTAAGAAAAATTAGTTAAAAAATCAATTTCTTAGTCCTCAATTTGGCTACTTCGGTTATTCCATTCTGCGTGGTATAAACTATACCGTTTAACTGTAGTCCAAGTTGGACAACTCTGCAATCGACTAGGGACAATTGTGGATATTGGACCTTTAGACTGCCAATTTTGAATCTTTCGCTCTCTTGGATCCCCAAAATCACAATTCCGGGAAAATCAAGATTCAATACCCTGACTTGAGCTGTTTGTTTCCCAAATTTTTGCCATGTTTTGTAGAATAACTCAATCAACACTAATTGTGGAATATAACCGATCGTTTTTCCATCTTTGATTTGCTTCATCCCCTGAGCTGCTTCGGAATGACCCGCAAAAAATAAAGATAGTGGACCAGTATCCCAGACGATCCGTTTTTGAGGATGACTCTTCATGGATCACTTGTCCTCTTTCAACACTTCCATTCGTCTCTCATGTCGTATTTCTGTAACAATTTCAATGGCAAGATCATATTCATCCGGATTTATCAATTCAAAAATGTCTTTTTTTGGGACTAACAAAAATCCGTCCTCGGTTTCGTGAAAGATGATCGTGTCGCCCGAAGAAATCTTCAACTTCCTTCTTAATTCACTTGGAAGATTGATCATTCCATTTTTCATTACTTTAGAAGAAATCATTAGGTAATTTAATAATTACATGATATAAGTAGTTTTATAATGTAAAATAGTAATCCCCAAGATAAATATCCATATTGTAAGGATTTCGATCGACGAACTCTTAAATCAAAAACTAAGAATATTTGTTAAAGATTGCTAATATCCAACACGTAGCAACGTAGTACTAACTGCTAGAAACTGGATCAATCGAGATCAGAAATTATTTCGCATTTCAGATGAATATAAAACAAAATACCCCATCGAGGGATAGCCTCTATCTTTTTCTGCAAGAAACTTTTTTTGTATAACGTTGTTGTAATGGTCAGTCTAGATTAACCGCGGCAAACTAATATTGACTATTCACGCATAACGACTGCAAATTCTCCGTTTCTACAAAAATACGAATGCACACAACCAATCATATATATACAGTTTTTACCTTAAATAATATACAGAAGTTACATTCCTAGGTGTACTATGTCGACTGAAAAAATACCAAAAGTTGGTCCTACTATTCGAGACAACGTTGAGCTTGAAATGTGGACACCAGCACAAATTGCAAAAATTGAAGGTCCCCCACGTGAAGTATGGGATGACCCAAATTCTCAAGATATACAAAGAATTGGCATATTTGGAAAAACTCTGAGACCATTAATGAGGTCTAGACCATTTCAATTTGCCCTTATATTACCAAATTTCCTTATTTTCTTAATGGCCGCCCTTTCTGGTTTCTTCGGTACTAATGACGCTGATGCTTCACTAGCCACCGTAATGACCTGGATTGTCTGGTGGGCATTCCTACTCCTCATGATTGCGGGTTTAAGCCGTATCTGGTGTATTATATGTCCGTTCGGTGCAATGGGTGAATGGGCTCACCGATTTAGTCTATGGGAGACTGGGCAAAAAAGGTTTTCCCTTAATTTTGCCTGGCCAAAGAAACTGAAAGGTATATGGCTTGTAAACGGCTTCTTTATATTTTTCCTCTGGATGGACAACGTCTTCGGCTTTGGAAATTCTCCAGTTTTGACCGGTTACTTCATTGTAGTTTTAGTTGTACTCGATGTTGGTATTGGTTTAATCTTTGAGAAAAGAAGTTTTTGTAGGTACATGTGCCCAATCAACGGTTTTATTGGTCTACAAGGTCTTTTCGCGGGTTTCGAGATGCGTTCCAAATCCTCACAGGTTTGTCGGCAATGTCGAGGTAAATGGTGTCTCAAGGGTCGTGAAGATGATGGTGGTGGCTATGGTTGTCCAATGTTCTTATATCCTGGTGGAAATGACACCAACAAGTATTGCATACTTTGCACTGAATGTTTGAAATCATGCCCCAATAACACTATGAGATGGGGTGTTAGACCACCATTCAAAGATCTGTGGGCGAATAAAGCATTTTCGTTTGATGAGAGTTTTAACATAATTGCTCTATTGGGTGTTTCATCAATAGCTCCTGTACTATTAATCTTTTACACATTACCTACCATGGATTGGCTCAGAGGTAATACTGGCCTCTCTGCTCCGTTTGACGGCATTATTGCCAAAACTATTCTCTATGTCAGTGGATTAGTAATCGCTATGGTTGTAATTATATTTCTGTCTTGGATCATTAATAGACTTGCCTCTCCGGAGGAAGGTTTCAAGGGTTGGAAGCATTATGCCAATGTGTATGCAGCTCCATTAGTTCCATTGCCATTAATGAAACTTATTGCTGATATTTCAGATCATATAGTCAGAAATGGTTCCAGCGTCGTGTGGGTAATTTACAACTTTGTCAATGATTTCCCACAGGGTAGAAGAGATGCAGACGGTGCTCATGCTATTGTATCACCACTTGCACTTAACGATCCAGTGATTATCTTTGGTATCCAAGCTTTCTTCTTGACTCTTGGTATGTTTGGGTCCGCATGGGCAATCATGAAGACTGTAGCGAATTGGGAGCCACAAAGAAAATTCTCAACGGCTCGTGAAGCAAAAATTGCAGGCTTGATGATGTTGATCATCTCGTTTGGTATTACCATGTTCAACATGTACTTCATATCTGGTCCCGCAGTAGCTTAAGGAATCAGGATAAATAAAGAACCATCTAGAATTAAAGAATAATAATAGGAGGGGCCTAAGGTCCCTTTTACTTTACTATTTGATATACAATTCAACAATACTAATTTACAAGATTATGTCGAAGCCATTGCTAGCAACAATTCAGGAGGAGTTTGTAAGCCTAAGACATAATCACATCGATCAAACCTTCGATCACCACAATTTGTCCCACAGATGCTATTCATTTTTTTGAATCTCAAAAATCCCACAATATTTATTACTGCAAAAATGAAGACAAGTACCATGTATCTATAAAACCAAGATTGTATCTGAATTAAAGAATAAATCGCCACGACGAACAACGTTCCTGACATGAACCTTATAGGGAACCTGGGTATTACTCGTTTTTTCTGGACTTCGTAAACTCCGGTTATTGTGAATGCGAGTCCAAAAACCAACAGAAAATCTTTGATATTGTCGATCAGTAAAAATCCGGGTAACAACCCGAGAATAAGTAGCGTAAGACCACTAAATAAGCCACTGTAACCTGCTGTGCAACCCTTGCACAATTTTACTGGACCAATGGAATAGTAGTGTGAGTCAAAAAATCCACAAAGGGGATGATGAGCAAATACCATTAGGTAATATGCTCTTAATCTATGTTTTTTGTCAAATTCTGAATTACTCACGCTAGTAATTATCCTATATTTTGGTTTATTGTTCTCTGTCAATAAACCTGTTCTTTGTCAAATCAAATGTAGCTATGCGGATCTAATTAGGTGATTAAGCGCTTGTTGCCATCGATTATTCAATACAATGAGGTAAATTGGTATAGCAATAATAAGGATGAGAAAAGGGAAAAAGATAATTCCTAAAATGAAACTAAAGAACCATGCGACAATCAATCCGATCAATTTTTCGACACTTGCTACTTCTGGACCATAACCCTCTTGTCCATTTCCATATAACTGAAGATACTTTCTAAGATTTGAATATTTGTAGAAATAGCCAACAGGACCGCAGGCAAAATACAAAATAATTCCTAACACTGGATCTGCAGTCATCAATGGGCGACGTACCTGTTGTTTTTCGATAACATACATCTCCAATTGCCTCACATCATTGAAATTATAATAATCGTAGACCAGACCGGCAATTCCTAAGGTACAAAATGACAATATTAACCACATTACATAATCCCGAGTTTGGGGTAACTGTGCATAGTACATCGGTCCTTGTTGTGGAGAACCCGCTTGCGGTGGTGTTTGAGATGGATATCCCATGCTTTGATTCGGTTGAATTGGGGGTTGATAATTTGAAACAGCTGTTTTAGCCGGCTTTTCTACTACATCCAACTGTGATCCACAATTTCCGCAGAATTTTGTTCCATCTTCATTCTTTGTTCCACAACTCGGACAGTACACAGACCTAGTTTTATCTTGGCGTAATTAACCCTATCGAGTTCACGTTATTTGAATGATGGTAATTTGAGTGTGCTAGGAAGATCAACTACAGTTCTGCATCCAAACTTGGTGGGTCAAATTTACGATTATTCTAAATAACACCTTGAGAAAACAAAACGATGGTTAAAACGATAGTAAATACTCCCAAAAGAATGATGAGTAAAATTATTGCTCCAAATGCTGCAATCTCACTTTTACCTGAATATGATGCAATTCCTACCAAGAAAGCCGCCAAGCGAACAAACCCGAGTAGACTTGTAAGTGGAGGCAAAATTATTCCAGCTATCGATCCCAGAATATCCCAGACTGATGTCAGTCCCCAAATTCTTAGAGTATTCATGACTGTGTAGGTACCTTTCATAAATTTTAAAATTGCGTTATAGAGTGCAACAAAGAGAAACGCCAACACCAGCGAACTCAAAAATAGAAAGATAAACATTGATGGTCGATTAATGAAACCGATGTCTAAATCCAATTGGTCCAATGAATGCTGAAATTCCGCTATCACTGTAT
>JACZSS010000070.1 GCA_022574115.1 Candidatus Heimdallarchaeota archaeon
TTTTTTTAGCCATAGGACGGCCAAAACATAGTACCTACAATCAATTCCTGACTCTAATAATTATGGCAATTCTTATTATTCCTTTAACATTACAATTCGGAATGGAAGGAACTGCATTAACAGTCATGGTCGCGACATTAATCTCAACTTGTGTTTTTGTCTTATATGGAATCAACTACCTTGAGCTTCCATTGTCAAGGTGGTTATTTTCAGTTGTTATTCCACTACCAAACGTTCTGATAACCTTTGTTAGTTTATGGCTGATTTCTATATTCTACCCTATTTCAAGTTTGCTTAATATTTTTACATTTGGTACTCTGGGACTGATGGCCTACACCACTGGAGTTCTTATTCTTGATAGAATCTTCAATTATGGATTTGTAGAAATTGTGTCTACAAATTTAAGACAAATGCTCTCAAGTTGAAAAATTAATAATTGGCGTAAGTCTTTCACCCGTCTTTACTTATCAATCAACTTAATTGGATCATCAGATTATCTCCCTAATTCTAAGAGCAAATTCTAGATAATATGCAATGCCTCAGTTAGCTTTAAATCGCGTTACTCAAGCGACAACATGAACTTTGACTGATTTTCCTTTTGATGAAGAACAGCTGAAAAACAATCACAGTGCTCTAATTGAACTTGTCAAGCAGCTCTATTTCAAAGTTCAACAATTGGAAAAGGAACATATCATAATAGAGCAATTGTAAAATGAAATTGCAATATTGCTAGACTGGGAGATAGAAGTTAAGCTCCATGTTACAAATGCAATCTCATTTATGAGATTTGCTGATTTCATACATCTATATTTAATAAAGTGGATTTTGTGCAGCAGGTTGGTGAAAATCCTTCAAGTAAGCACATATGACACGTATGGAGGTGCATCACGAAGTGCTTACTGGCTAAATGAAGAATTGAATAAACGAAAAAAATTTTCTTCTAAAATGTTTGTGCAAATAAGATATACAGAAAAAACCGTTCAGACAGTAAATTCAACCTTACTTCCTAGACAATTTTATAGGTACCTTTTCCATACACTTGATAGATTGCCACTTAAACTATATAGGAAGAATCCAGATGATACTTGGTCCAATAACCTATTTTCTAATTTTGTTCACAGATCAATAAACAAGTTAGCTCCGAATTTAATCAACATTCATTGGGTGGGTTTGGGTTTTTTACCAATTCAATCAATTCCAAAGTTTAATGCTCCAATTTTGTGGACAGTTCGGGATATGTGGCCTTTCACCGGAGGATGCCACTATACAAATGGTTGCACAAGATACCAACATGGATGTGGCAAATGTCCCCAAATTGGATCGTCCAAGAAACAAGATCTAAGCCGGTCCGTATGGAGCTCAAAATATCACCATTGGCAAGATATAGATATTCAGTTTATTGCGATTAGCTCGTGGCTAAAGAGTTGTATGCTATTAAGCCCTCTTATGAAAAAATTCAAAATTGATATAATTCCAAATGGGGTAGATACAGACAAATTTAGACCTCAGAAGGAAAAAGAGCAGCAAAAACTTATCATCTTGTATGGAGCGAACGCTCCGATGTCAAGACGTAAAGGATATTTTCATTTCATGGAAGCCCTAGAATTACTCAGCAAGACCAAATGGAAAGAGAAAATTGAGATTTGGTGGTTTGGGCTAAAGAAGAAAGCAGTCTTCCCATCTCATTTCCCTCGAGTTAGGAATCTGGGGTACATTGGTGATGATGATCTCCTGTCCAAAATATATTCAACTGCGGATGTCATGGTCGTACCATCGATTCAAGAAGCACAAGGTAAAACTGTACTTGAAGCGATGGCCTCAGGAACCCCCGTTGTGGCTTTTGCCGATACAGGTCCTGCAGATGCTATTGATCACCAAGTTGATGGATATTTAGCAAACGATTTTTCGCCACTATCATTAATGGAAGGAATTATTTGGAGCCTCGAAGATCAAGATCGATTACGAGAGATGAGTGATCTTGCTAGGGAGAAGATCATGATAAATTTCGATCTGAAAAATATCGCCTACTTATATGAAACGAAGTACCAAGAAATGATACATTAATCCATCACTACTGCGTCTCTCGTTCGTTGTATGTCCAATAGCTAGATTTTAATTAGCTATAAAGGCTGGTAATACTGATTTATGAGAATTTTAGGTTCAATTAAAGCATTCAAGAATCTTTTCAAATATGGCTCTAATTTATCTCAGCAATCATCTAGGTCTATATTTTGGTCTTTTGGAAGTAAATTTGTTATCCAAAGTGTGAATATCATTAAATTAGCGATTGTTGCTCGATCGATCCATGTATATTCGCGAATCAGATTCGTAATATTCAATTTTACTCTGGAAGTATCATCTCATTAACGCCTATTCCTTTTATATCGATCTAGCTTGTCCCAAATTCCAGTGAAACCCTTATATTTCTAACATTCATCTATTTAATCTAGCGATTACTTGTTTAATCTAGCGTACAGCCCTTCATTCTAGTGTTTGGTTAAGAAAACCGATAAAATTAAAACGCGAGCTGTTCTACACCATTTTGATATAAACATGCGAATAAAACAACCCGCACATTACATTTTCAGATACTTACCAAAAAGAGTTATTGCTGCGATTGCAGCAATTGCCAAGAAAAACGGCTGGGATCAGCCAAAAACTTGTAAACGCTTTTATATGGCTACAAGCCTTGTCAAAGCAATTTTTCTATTTTACCTTAAACAGATGCGATCTCTGGAGGATCTAGCTATGCATCTGAAAGACTTTGGCAAGGTGCGTCGTGCACTCGGATTTGGAAGGCATTCGCCTTCCAAGAGCACATTGTCTCGTTTTATGAAATATCTTGGTTCACAACCATTGGAGGAATTGTTTTACGAACTCGTTAAAATTCTTCAAGAACAGGGGTTCTTGAAAGGTTCTCATCACGCAATTGACTCCACGCATGTCAAGGCTTGGAGTCAACGAAAATCCGAAGATAAGACCAAACCAGAGTTCAAAGAAGGGTTGAATTGCGACTTTGCTCGAGTTGGCATGACCCCCAAGGGGTTCATGCTTTGTTACCGTGTACATGTAGCAACGGTAACCAGATCAGAGATCCCCATTGCAATCCATATCGTTCCTGGTAATCGGCATGATCGAGCTATCTTCGAAGAAATTCTTGAGATAGCAGTGGATCAGATCCCTGATCCACTTGCAGTTTCAGCAGACAAAGGATATTCTTCTCGCAAAAACCGTGATTTGATACAAGCAGCCGGCGCCGCGTGTATTATCCGTCCCACCAAGACAGATCTCAAGAAAAAAGATCTGAGCCATTTTGTACCTGATGGAATGAGTGAAAAAACATATTGGGCGGTCTACTGGCGTCGTAACGCCGTAGAGAGGACCTTTGCTAGAACCAAAGGCCAGCTCAATTTGAGTAGACCTCGTGTGGTCCAAAAAGACCCCATTAAACAACATGTTTTCTTATCGTTTGTTCTTCACCAGCTGCTCGTCTTGGCCTCAGCAGCCATGGGACTAGATAAAACGACTTTCAGCACTTTCGATAATTTTTCCAGACAAATTATTATTCGCTTCAAGCAAAGTTCAGGTCTTCAAACAACGGATTTTCTTAGATAATTATCTAAAAGATCAATTACAAAGCTCATTGACTTACGTCAACGAGCTTTTATGATCAAATGATCGCTTGAATTTGGGACAAGCTAGATCGATCTGTTTAAAATGTGGATTTATGTATAATACTAGGAATTCAATAATGTTTAAGCAAATCCAATTTTATTCCCTAGTCTCCATTTTTTGTCAAGTAGATTGAGCCCAAGTTTGAACCAAATCCCGTTCCATGTTATTATCAATTTCGAGTCCAAGAATCTCTACAAAAGTATTATAACCTTGATAGGCCATTATGACAGCAGATATTTCTCCAATTCTGCAAAGCCTACATTCGAATCAATCGCCTCTTTCAGAAGAGAGTATGCTTTCATCTTTTGATATAATCTCTTCCCTTGTAGTAAAATTAAGGCTTCAGCCACCATGACTCTATACTTTCCAACCTTGCTCTCAGATGCCTGAAGATTCTTAAGTTTGGACAAATATGCTTTTGCTTCTTCAATTTTATTAAGTTCAGTGTGTGTACGAATCGCATCAAATATTATATCTGGTAGCCAGAATGCATCTTTCTCATCTATCGTTTTGAATTGTGATAAACTTTTTAGCAAATGAGTTTGTGCTGTTTTGAAATCATTTTTTGCCAAAGATATTCTTGCTAAAGAATGAGATGGCATTGCAAGGACAAAGCTGGGAAAAGGGAGAGAATGTTCCTTTAAGTAATTTTCAGTCTCCTCAAGTGTTTTTATTGATAAATCCAGTTGACCTTTGTTTTGGTATAAAAATGCCAATCCTAATGAAGACAATATTTTCGCAGGTACATTTTTATTTGAAACTGCTTGATCGTGGCTCTCGTTCATATAATGAAAAGAATCGTTTATTTTTCCTTTGAAATAATAAGCATAGGCAATGCCTAGTAGAAATTCTGATTCATAATAGGTGCCTTTCATCCCAACGTTAAGATTCAGAATGTGAGTAAATTCTTGGATAGCTTGATCATAATCACCTTTACTGAGAAGCAATTGAGCTCTGGTAAATGAAACCAACCAACTAAATTTATTATCAACAATATCTTCTTTTAAATTTGCTGATGTAGTTGATAAAGAATACTTTTTTACCCAATCAGCTAATTCTACCTCTGCCTCCTCTAATTCACCTAACCAAATTAATGAATTTACAAACAAAAAATTAAATTTATATTGTAGCTCTACTTCATCAAATTCATAATTTTTAATAGATAAGCAAAGTTGATACCCTTTTCTTGTATCCCACAATTTTGAAACTGTTTCTGCGAGTTCCAGGGTTGCAACAGGATACTCATCTTCGTTTAGTTTATTGATAAGTAATTCTGCATCAGACAATTTCCATTTTTTTAGCAGTTCACGGAATTCTGAAAAACCTTGTGAAAGATAATTCAAACGTTATCAGATAAGGTTTTATTATTTTATATAAAAAATATTTTGATGACCTTCGTTTTATAGTCGTGGATCGAATCGATCATAGCGGTACAAATTTTTTGATATTATGTCTCACCATAAGTTGCATCAGGTATCCATCCCATTTCCATACTGGAGTTGCATTTTACATATTTATTATGAAGTAACAGTTTAACTCTGATCCAATCTATTATTGGAAGTCAAAAATTCTGCGACTTTATGATGAACTGAATTTTCACGTAATATCTGACGGTGTCCAAAACCATTTGTAAGGTATAACTCTGACCCTGTCCAGTTAGCGTTCAATTCTATTGCATCACTAATTGTAATTATAGAATCTTGACTATCTTGGATGATGAGGAAAGGAATTGTTTGCTTTTGAGCTAGATTCACAGCTGAAATTTCTTCGAACGTTTGCCCCATAAGTTTAGCTATTCTTTGATCGATGCGCCTGATAACCTTATCTGGGACATTTAGCAATGTCTGAAATGGTTTCATAATTTTGTTAGCATGGGTGGGCATACTGATAGTTACAATTTTTTCAATATCAAGACCTCTATCAAGGGCCACGACTAAAGCTGCACCACCAAAAGAATGCCCAACCACATAATTTATCCCACCAAATTTTTCGTTTACCAATTCAACGGCTTCAATGATTTTGGCCATATTTGTTTGATTCCCGGTAGACTCACCATGAGCCGGTCCATCCACAGCGATGACAAATAACCCTTGAGCAAGCAATTCTTCTACAAACGGAGTCATCTGAGCTCGGTTTCCTCCCCATCCATGCAACAGCAATACTTTTTTGTCTCCACTTCCCCACGAAGTCAACACCACGTCTTTACCATCTAGGAAAATCTTTTCTGTTTTACCTGTTTCAAGAACGGTCATTTCGAATTCTCTTACTTTCCTACTTCTAGGTGAAAAAAATATTTTGGCTGCAAATTTCCACGTAGGCCAAGGAGCGATTGTTCCAAAGAACTTGAACAAACCTCGCATTACCTTATATCGGAATGGAATATTGTCTGGACTTTGTAATAGTGTAACATAATCCGGAGCTATTTTAGGTAGATTTGCGGTATTCAACTTTTTTACCCTCCTGTAGACCGGATCGATCGATCGTCTACAAGAAACAAAGATTGTCCCGTACCGACTCGGATGAGAAGATATTTCGTTGGTTGATCAGATGGATTCGATTCCCTGTGAATTGTATTTGGAGCGATGTGAACTAAGTCTCCCGGCTTTGCAGTTATAACCTGCTCATCATTTGAACCTAATAAAAATTCTTTAATCCCTGAAATAATATAATTAAAAATATCATATTCCCCATGATGATGCCAATTTGAGATGCTGCCTGAATTGGATGTTACAAATTCAAGAATTGCATTTTCCGTTTTGATAAATCGTTCTGAATCAACTATTTTATTCATGGATTCAATGTTCAGTGATTTGAGTATCCTTATTGGCATAATCATGTTCTCTCCACATCTACTATGTCGTCAGTCGCGAAGTATGGCGCATCACAACAACCATGGAAAGGCTTATGTCCACAACCAGTTCCCATCCAACAAACCCATTCTAGGGATCCGCTGAGTTCCTCTAAATGCATCGGTTGTTTACAATGCATTGGTGGAGTAACATTAGTGCCGCAGTTTTTACATACGGATTTTATTTTTAATTTTGAGTCTTTTTGATCCGCTGCTTCTGTTTTTAAATTTGTACCTGCTTGATCCACCGAGTCTCTTTTTAAGTTTAATTCTTTTAGATAATTTTCACCTAGATCTAAGAGTTTAGAGAATAATTGCTCCTGATTTAAATTCATATCATTGTGCAACAACGTTTCGATGATTGTATCCAATCGTTGTATATCCTTATACTTCACCTCAATTGATGTCATGTTCTCTGAAGATCGATCGATCGGTTGTTTATTAATTTTTTCAAGTTGTTTTTCCATAAGTAGGCCTCCAATAGTCCTTATTTAACAAACTAGTAACCGCCGAGACTGTTATAGTTAGAAATTGTATTGATTGATGATTACAATAGTTGTAATTCATAACTAATGTTGAATACAATTGTTTATAAATGTAGTTATGAAGGTATTACATAAGTGACTAGAATCGAAGAATTGGAAAAAATACTCCATCCGCTTTTAAACGGTGTAATAACTCTCCGACTTTTACCCGTATTTACGATTGGTTCAAACTTGGGGAAACAAGATAATTTGAGCGAAAAACAAATAATGGTTCTCATAAGGATTGATCAAGCGGAGAATCAGGCACTTGTCTCAACAATAGCTGACGAACTGTTTCTGGAGCGACCTCAAGTTTCACGTTTGGTTGATACACTGGAAGATGTTGGGTTTGTCAATCGAAAGTCGACGAGTCGAAGACAAAATAAGCAGGTAGACCGCAGAAAGGTGAAATTAGAGGTGACAGACACGGGTTTGGCGTTTTTATCTCGATTTTATGAAGACAGACATCAATATTACAACGAGATCATTGAATCTTTTGGCATGCAAGAGGTAAAACAATTTAGTCAATACCTTGAACGCTTCAATAATCTGATCTCTAAGAAGATTAAAACACTCATCGAATAGAAATCAGAAAGGTCCTAAAGCGGAAATATGCAAAGTTACAGATCGATCGCAATTGGCTAATCTATCTGCGGAATTGCTATAATCTAGGTAAATGACAGGTTAACCCCATGTGCCAGATAATATTTGAGCAATGCGATAAGGATTTGTGGGATGTGATCTCTCACAATTTTGATAGTCTCCACGCAGAATTTGCTCAAGATCTAAATCTGCAAAATCATGAATGGGATAGTGGATGGGGTTATGGAGCCAGAAACCCAGATTACGCCTACTCTAAAATGATCCTCTCAGCATATCTGCTTCGCTACTGTATAAATACAATATATTATGAAAATTGGGATCGTGGATTCGACAAAACCTCAGTCAAAACCGTCGATGGATCAAATCCACTTGTTGGTCAATATCATCGATTAAATACAGGCAACCATAATGATTCGATCGATCTGGGATGTCCCGACTTTAACTGATCATTTGATTAAATAGCTACTGGCGGGAGCGATCGATCGATAAAGTTTGTTAGGCGAACTCAGATCAAGTTTGTTGTGCGCAGCGGAGGTCATCATGTTGCAGGAACGTCGACTATCGAAAACGGATTCATCATAGACATATCGTCGATGAAAGATATCGAAGTTGATGCAGATATGCAGAAAGCTACAGTGGATGCTGGAGTAACTATTGGAGAACTTGATCAAGCCACCCAAGAATTCGGATTATTAACTCCTATGGGAGTAGTCTCTAAAACTGGCATTGCTGGTTTAACTTTAGGAGGTGGTCTGGGATGGTTTAGAAATAAATTAGGATATTCAAGTGATAATGTACTTCAATTTGAGGTAGTGAACGCGGAGGGTGAATTGATGAAAGTAGACAATAACACAAATCAAGGATTATTTTGGGCGTTAAGGGGCGCTGGTGGCAATTTTTGCATCATTACAAAATTTACTTTTCAGCTTTACGAGTTAGGCACAAGATTCTTCATGACTGCGTTATTCTATAAATCTGAGACGATTCAAGAGGCCAAATCTATCCTGACAAAATACACAAATTATTTGAAGATCGCACCGGAAGAAGTTTCTCCAATTGGCCTTCTTGGAGAGATACCTGGAAATGAACACTATCCTCAAGAATTGGTCGGAAAGAAATTTACATTAATTTTAGCAGTTTATGCGGGTAGTCCGGAAATGGGAAAAGAAGTGATGGCTCC
>JACZSS010000671.1 GCA_022574115.1 Candidatus Heimdallarchaeota archaeon
CCGTTACTATCTACATTTATTCACGTGTTCCAAAAGTTCCATAGGAAACGATGGGGTCGGAGGTACCCTCTAGAAAACAGACAAAGGAACAAAATTATCGAAAAAATTTTGCAAATACAAATTCATATTTTCATAATTGATTTTGCGACCTCCCAAGACCTGAAATCAACTGTCTTGAGACGCTTTATAGCATCGACTAACTTAACACTTTCAATTTTAGTCCCACGAAGAGATGGCATTTTACCAAATTCTTTTGAATTTACTAAGTCTACCGCCTTTAATCCAAGTTGTGTGCAAAGTACTCGATCAAATGCGCTTGGTGGCCCTCCCCTTTGGATGTGTCCTAAAACAACGGCACGGGTCGAAATTGATAAATTTGTAGCAAGTGTTTCTGCAATTCTTTTTGATATATTCATGTTTGCAAGATTGACATGTCCGAATTCATCGGTTTCAAGTGTTTCATTATTAGATTCTTGAAACCCGAAACCCTCAGAAACAGCAATCAAGGCCCAGTTTTTACCTAAAGTGTATCGCTTCTTTATGATATCCTCAACTTGAGCCATCTACAGAGGAAATTCAGGAATCAAGATTGCGTGAACACCACTTGCAATTCCACTATGTAGAGTCATCCAACCTGTATGTCGGCCCATAATCTCAATAACTATCACGCGATCATGTGATCTAGCAGTTGTCTTCAATTTGTCCATTGCATCCGTTGCAATAGATATTGCTGTATTGAATCCGAAGGTATAGTCTGTTGAAGTAAGATCATTGTCTATGGTCTTGGGGATACCCACAATACGAATACCATTTTCATGTAGTTTTTGAGCAACCCCCAATGTATCTTCTCCCCCTATGGCAATCAGACAATCAATCGAATTCGTCAACATATTTTTCTTTATTAGTTCAATACCGTTATCGCGGTTCAACGGATTAGTTCTTCCTGATTTAATTAACGTCCCTCCAACGTCTATAAGATCCTCAATTTCATCTGTAATTGGGATGAAGTTGTTGTCAAGTAGACCCTTCCATCCGTATTTTATCCCAATAAGTTCATGATTCAGAGCTATCGCTTTGATATAGCAGGCGCGGATCACGGCGTTCATACCAGGGGTATCCCCTCCTGACGTCAGTATCCCAATTTTCATAACCGAATTATCGATTTTCATCTTAAGAATTTTCCACTGTCGACGTTGTTAGATGCATATATTGAATTGATAATTTATATTTCGGGGTTTATATTCTTGACTCGTAATCTAAAATTGGTAAACTTGCTAAGTAAGCAGAGTATCTATCATTTAAAGTCGACTCAAACTATTACATTCTCACGGTTTACTAGATGCAATTCAAAATCATCTGTCCGATGGCGTAAATATAGTACGGAAAATTTCATCAGAGGAATAATTTTTAGCTTGAAGAAAGGTAAAGAGGTAATAATTGATGGCAGAGCTTGTAAAAGATGTAAGTACCTATTAGATTCGTTTCATCGGAAAAACCATAATTAGTTTATAATTGATAAGTGAATAATCATTTTGTGCAAACTCGTGCAATTAGTCTCATTCTGATGGTAATAATTATTAGCTTTCAAAGTCCTGAATTTGCCAATAAGGCATTCGAGCGCGGGAGAAGTATTTCTTCCACTACAGATGGATCTAGTATCACTGAAAAATTCGATTCTAACTTGGACACAAACCAAGCTACAACAGATAGTCGATTAAACTATTCATCAAATATTGCGGTTGATGGATTTAAAACGTCAACTCATTTAATCGCTCCCCAAAGTTCCATAATTTTTGACGAAATAAAATACGATCGAGATTTTACAATAAAACGATTGAACTCAAGTGGGAATAACCTAGATTTTGAAAACTATCTTGAACCGATCATGGAGGATAATACAATTGGAGATTTAGAATATCACTTTGATGACTCCTTTAAATCTCTTGATTTTGAGAAATTCAATGTCCAATATGCCACCAATCTTGAGACCGCGCTAAACCTTGATGTGTCAGAAATACAATTTCTTGAGTTAAATCTAACTAGCTTGTATTTCGATTTTACAGAAGCAGATTTAAGTTTCGCAAGTATCACTTTTACATTTGATACATTTAAACTCGGTTTCATATTTGCCTATTCCCAATTATACTTAGATTTGGGATTGGCTCTCAATTTCACCGACTCGATCAAGTTATTACAACCATT